>NZ_JBDSLS010000248.1:0-7957 GCF_039916245.1 Gelidibacter sp. | reverse complement strand
GTTGTGAAACTTACAGGAACATTCAAAATGCGCAAGACAACATGCTTAAAAGCATAGGTTAATCGCGGGGTTATTTTATGGGTATAAACTAGTAACATTGACTTTTGTAAATTCCAAAGTTAAAAATTCCAAATTCCAAACCAGGAACTTTTCTAAAGTATTTGAATTTGGCAATGAATTAAATTTTAAGATTTTATTATGCTTACACTTTTAGAATTTATGGTTTTTTCATTATTCCTCATGTTCAAGAGTTAAGCAAACTTAATTTCTTTAGCTAGAGACAAAACCTTTGGAATTTGGAGTTTGGAGTTTGGGAATTGGGATTTAACCATTGAGTTTTATAACATTCCCTCATCTGCAAAACTAAAATATGCTTTTTCAGTAATGATCAGATGATCCAACACTTTTATATCCAAACTCTCGCCTGCATTTTTTAATTTTTGTGTGATTTGCTTATCGGCTTCACTAGGCTTTAAGGTTCCTGAAGGGTGGTTATGGGTTAAAATAATGCCAACCGCACCCACTTCAATAGCCGTTTTGAGCGCCAATCGCACATCGACTAAAGTTCCCGTAATGCCGCCTTTGCTCAATTGGTTTTTTTGGAGGACTTTATTGGAATTATTCAAGTAGATGATCCAGAATTCTTCATGAGCCAATTCACCAATTATAGGTTGCATGAGTTCAAAAACCGATTGGCTCGAATCAATTTTATCCTGTTGCAACGCCTCTTCTCCCCTACGCCGTCTTCCCAATTCTAAAGCCGCTATGATGGTTATGGCCTTCGCTTCACCAATGCCTTTAAATTCCGTAAGCTGTTTAAGGGACAACTTTCCTAAAGCACTCAGATTATGATCGACACTCGCCAAAATACGTTTGCAGAGCTCAACAGCACTTTCATTTCTGCTTCCTGACGCTATTAAAATCGCCACCAACTCCGCATCACTTAATGCTGACTTTCCTTTATCTCTTAATTTCTCACGAGGCCGATCGTCTTGCGACCAGTTTTTTATGGAAAATGAAGGTTGTTTTTCTGACATAGATGCCAAATAAATTTTAAGTGGTTATTAAATTATTCATTATTACAGAAGTGCTCGTTTTTGTTGACAAAAAATAGGCAATAAATATTAAAGAAAAGATAATAATTGTAAATTTATAAACCAATTTATTAATGACATCGGATGCAAACTCTATTTGACCATAAAGCACATCAGGAAATTTTGATCCGCATTGACAATTTGACGGAAAAATCTAAACCTATTTGGGGTAAAATGGATGTGGCGCAAATGGTCAAACATTGTCAAATGCCGTTATTGGTGGCTACAGGAAAAATGGAACTTTCTGAAGACATAGGAATTTTAAAAAGAATGGTCTTAAAGTTATACAAACCCATAATGTACAATGACAAACCCTGGCCAGAAAACATCACTACACCCAAAGATTTCAAAGTGACTGACCAATATGTTTTTGCCGTTGAACGTGACAAATTAAAAACCACCATTAACGAATTTCACAATAAAGCTTTAAACATGCATTGGCCAGAGCATCCGTTTTTTGGACATTTTAACACCGACCAATGGGGCCGAATGCAATACAAACACTTGGATCATCATTTACGGCAGTTTGGGGTTTGAGGTTTTTGGTTTCGAGTTAAATTTCAATTTCGTATAAAAAAAATATTAACACAATTTCATAAGATTCCCACCTTCGTGGGAATGACAACATGCCTAATTACCCACCACAACAACATCAAGATGACCATCGTGAGCACATGATTAAAGTCATCAATACGTATCCGTTGGCCATGCTTGTTTCCGTTAAGGACAACGTGCCATTGATTTCCCATTTACCTTTGATTTATTCTGAAGGAAAATTGATTGGACATTTGGATAAATATAATCCCCAAGCAGAATTATTAAAAGATAATAACGATGTTACCGTTATATTTTCTGGCCCGCAGTGTTATATCTCTCCAAGCATTTATAGCACCACACAATTACCAACCTGGAACTATATTAGGGTTCATATTAAAGGTAAGGTCAATGAAATCAAGGACGAGAAAACTATTAAGCAATCGATGATTGAGATGACCTCCTTTGTGGAAGCTCCCGACCATAAATACATCTTGGAACCTGATAATCCACGAATGGCACAATTCATCAATTATGTGAGAGGCTTTGAAATTGACATTACCCATTGGGAAGGCAAATTCAAACTCTCACAAGACAAAAAACCGAGTGATATTGAAAGCGCAAAAAACGAATTAATCCGTGCCAATCAGGAAAGTATAAAGGCATTTTTGGACGAGGTGTTTTAACTATATAACACCTACAGATGAACTTTCGCAAGAAGAGAAGCGCTCCACAATATTTTATCTTTAATCTATAAAAACAGACGCCATGAAAGCTATTCATATTACAAAATCTGGTGGCCCAGAAGTATTGCAATTACAGGAAAGCCCAAAACCAAAACCGGACAAAAATCAAGTTTTAATAAAAGTGAAAGCTGCTGGCGTGAATCGGAGCGACGTGATTACCCGACAAAATATAGATCTCTACGGTAAAACATCTCAGGAAACCTTGATTCCCGGCTTGGAAGTTTCTGGAGAAATAATACAAGTCGGCGAAAATGTAAAAGATAAAAAAATTGGCGATAAAGTCTGTGCTCTAATCGCAAGCGGTGGTTATGCCGAGTTTGTTGCAGTGGATAGTTCACATTGTCTTCCCGTACCCGAAGGCATCAGTTTAACAGAGGCGGCTGGAATTCCAGAAACGGTTTTTACGGTTTGGTTCAATGTGTTTCATTTGGGCAAGCTTCAGCCCGGCGAAAAACTATTGATACACGGCGGCACGAGCGGCATTGGCACCATGGGTTTACAAATGGCCAAGGCTTTGGGATTCAAAATTTACACCACTGCCGGAAGTGATGAGAAAACCGATTTTCTAAATAAAATGAATCTCGGAACGGTTATCAACTACAAAAAAGAAGCTTTCGAAAAAGTTTTTAAAGACGAAAAAATAGATGTCATATTGGATATGGTCGGCGGCGATTATACGCAAAAGAATCTTGAAATTCTTAATCAAAAAGGCCGTCTGATTAATATCAACGGGATGAAAAATATGGAGGTTAATATCGACCTGCGCACTATCATGAGTAAGAACCTGATCTTGACAGGAAGCTTTTTAAAGCCACAATCTGCCGAGGTAAAAACGCAAATTGCACAAGCGGTGGAGCAAAAGATTTGGCCCCTATTCCATTCCAAACATATCCATCCTGTTATTTACAAAACATTCCCATTGAAAGATGCCGCAGAAGCACATCGTCTTATGGAAAACGGCAATCACATCGGGAAGATTTTATTAACCATGGATTAACAACGACGTCGCTTGATGCTGAACGGGTTAACACCTTGGTTTTTAAAACAAATGGTTTAAAATTAGACGCTGAATTAAGGACAAAAAACATTGCAGCAGGTTGTATTTTCTAAATCAAGCACTTAAACAAAAGAAAATCTCTAAATTTACACATGTATAAAAGTCGAAAAAACACCCATATAAAATCACTGACTTTCCTAAAAAATCACACACTATAATCAAAAATTCAATTTTTAAAAAAACAATTATGAAAAATGCATTCCTAATCATATGCTTAATGTTGAGTGGTAGTTTAATGTTGGCACAACAAAAAATGACCCCCGAACTCTTATGGAAAGTAGAACGCCTAAGCGTAATGGGACTAGACAAAGACGGCTTAACACTTTTTTACGAAGCGAAAACACCAAATATCCAAGGAAACAACTTCGACTCCAAATACTATAAAATGCCTGTTACGGGAGGTATTGCTGTCGAAATAAAAAAAGAAGATGTTCAAGTAAAAGATAAAAACATTTCGCCTGACGGGAACTACAAATTGTTTCATAAGGAAGTTCACATTGAAGACATCGAGGGCAAAGATGTCTATAAAAACCTAGAAAAATCGGATGTGTATATTTTTTCAGATTTGGATATTCGCCATTGGGATACGTGGAAAGATGGAAGCTATAACCACTTATTCTATAAAAAAGAAGGTTCAGATGATGCTACCGGCACCGATATTATGCCTAATGAACCTTACCACACACCTCAACGACCTTTTGGTGGCGATGAAGATTATGTTTGGTCTCCCGATAGTAAAAGCATATACTACGTCAGCAAAAAACTAAAGGGGAAAGCTTACGCTACCAGCACCAATACCGATATTTACAAATATAATCTGGAGTCTAAAACCACTGAAAACATCACGGAAGCCAACAAAGGTTACGATACCAATCCTGCTTTTTCTTCAGGAGGTACTTTGGCTTGGTTACAGATGAAAACCGATGGCAATGAAAGCGACAAAAACGATATTGTTGTTTTAAATAATGGCGTGAAACAAAACCTAACTGCGAATTGGGATGGTACTGTCAACAGTTTTTTATGGGATAAAGACGGTAATAATATCTTTTTCACAGCGCCTGTTGATGGCACTATTCAGATTTTCAAGGTGAACTATCCTGGCAAAAAACGTATTGCTCCCGTAGTTGAACAACTTTCTAAAGGTCAATTTGACGTGACCAGTATCGTGGTTCAAAAAGACAATACACTTTTGGTTACAAGAACCGATATGAACCATGCAGCTGAGCTTTTCAGTTTTAATTTGAAGGACAAAACCTTTAAAGAATTAACGAATATTAACCGTGACTTATATGCAAGTATCGATCTGCCAAAAGTTGAGAAACGCTATGTAACCACAACCGATGACAAACAAATGTTGGTTTGGGTTATTTTACCGCCAAATTTCGATGCCACTAAAAAATATCCAACTTTATTATATGCACAAGGTGGGCCACAATCTGCTTTATCACAGTTTTATTCCTACCGTTGGAATTTCCAATTGATGGCTTCACAAGGCTATATTGTGGTTGCTCCTAACCGTCGCGGGATGCCAGGACATGGTGTCGAATGGAATGCAGCCATTAGCAAAGATTGGGGTGGTCAGGTTATGGACGATTACTTATCAACCATTGACGCTATTGCCAAAGAACCTTATGTAGACAAAGATCGTTTAGGCGCTGTTGGTGCCAGTTTTGGAGGCTACTCCGTTTTTTATTTAGCGGGAATTCACAACAAACGCTTTAAATCATTCATTTCCCATGATGGCGTTTTTGACACGCGAAGCATGTATGGCACCACTGAAGAATTGTTTTTTGTGAACAACGATTTTGGAGGAAACTATTGGGACAAAAACAATCCAATTGCCTTAAAAGCCTATAACGAGTTTAACCCAATTACCAACGTTTCAACGTGGGATACACCTATGTTGATCATTCAAGGTGGAAAAGATTACCGTGTGCCTATTGAGCAAGGTTTAGGTGCCTATCAAGCCGCGCAGATGTTAGGAATTAAGAGCAAACTCTTATATTTCCCTGAAGAAAATCACTGGATTTTGAAACCTCAAAATGCAATGGTATGGCAAAACGAATTTTTTAAATGGCTTAAGGAGACCCTTTAAGTGATTGCATCAACATAGTGAGTATTTAAATAAAGTCACTATTGTCCGATAAAAGAACCAAGACCACTGCGTTGATATAACATAGAAAATAGACTTTTGTCGTAAATGATTGAAAGCGTATGATTTATTTTTAAACCTACTTCTAAAATTAATGTCTTTTATAAGTGTTTGCAAAAAAGACAAAAGAAGCTTGTAATCGAATAAAACTTTAGAAACCTTTATTTATAATTTATAGAAGCCTTTGCAACATACTGAGAGTTTTAATCGGACAACAACAAATAAAGTATAATAATTAAGCACGAAGGCGTCGTATAATATTTCAACAGACTGAAAGTCTACTGCCTTCGTGAAATTTATAGTAAACAATTTACACAAGATTTTCTTTGATGAGTGAATTTGTGAAAATTCGTGAAATTCGTGTCAAAATTTTTCGAAGATAAAGTACATACCTGCCCGATTAGTTTCAGGCAGGAGTTTTAACTTAATTTGAATCTAATAAATTAAAACGATGAAAAATCAAGTAGCCATAATCACTGGCGGAAGCGAAGGTATTGGTCTCAGTATCGCTTCTGCCTTGGCAACCCAAGGCACCCATGTTTATTTAGTATCAAGAACACTAGAGAAACTGGAAAAAGCTAAAGAGAAAATCCTTCAACAAGGCGGAAAAGCAGATATTAAATCGGCGGACATTACCAATATCGACGCCATGAAAGACGTGATTGAAAGTGTTTACAAAACCCATGGCCGTCTCGATATATTCATCAATAATGCCGGCACTTGGCAAGGTCATTCATTGGATACTCCCTTTGCGGATATATGGAAACTGATAGAGCTCGACATGAAAGCGCCTTATGAAATAGCGCACTATTTAGCGGGCAGATTTAAGGAAGAGAAAAACAATGACTTAAGAATCTTGACCATTGTTTCTCAAGCGGCACTTCAAGTATTAGGTAATTCTCTTGGCTATGGCGTTGCTAAAATGGGGCTTGCTGCAGGACTATTTCATATCGAAAAGGAACTACAAAAAGAGGGGATTCAAAATGTTAAACTATATCGATTATATCCCAACACTGTCGCAACTGAAAAAATGATGGATGCCGTTAGAGCTAACCAGGTAAAAGATGCGGTCAGCCCAGAGACAGTGGCGGATACTGCTATTGATTTACTTTCCGATACAACACCTACCAGAGATGCCCGTATCGGGTATTATATCGACAAAGGAATTGTAAGGAGCTACTATCCATCAACTCCTCAAGATTTTTATCATCCCGCAGAAATCATTGAAGACGTAATAGATCCTGATTTTACAATTCAAGATTTGTTAAAGTAATATTATTCGTTGGCTGGCTTATGATTAAATGGCCCCCAGAACGCCCGCATGGAAACGATTTTACCGGCTTCGTCAAAACGGAATACATCAATGATATCTGTGACCATTGGAACGCCATCTACATTCATGCGTAACTGAAAAGGGAAGGCTATTTCAACTCCAGCAACACGAACCTGTCCAGTACGAGTAAGCACTAGGTCCATGTTAACGGCCTTCGAGTAGAATTTGCGCAATTCCACCTTACCAGTAATGACATCGCTGCCAACGGGATCTTCAACAGTTGCATTCTCAGCATAGAGCGATAAAATACCCTCTAAATTTTTTTCATTCAAATAACGCAAATAACTATCGGCAACATCACTATACTGTTGTGCAATCACAAGCTCCTTTTCTGAATCCGTCATTTTATTACTCTTTCTTGAACCACAACTCACAACTAGCAATCCAAATACCAGAGCTAAAAACAGAGGTAAGATTTTTATTTTATGCATTTCTTGTTTTTTTTTATCAGCTTCAAATTTACAATAATTTATTTCTCAGCTGGATTAACAATTGTAGAAATCATTTTTCCACTAAGTAGATTTGCTTCCTTTAAAACACTTCTGAATTTGGCGTTCCATTTTTTAAGCGGAAGTTAACGACGGATAAATTTCGGACATAAAACTCCCATTTACAGATGTCAATAGCTCAATTTGTTTTACCTTTATTTATTTAGAAATAAATTTAAGAAAGATGAGAATCGATGTGGCATTTTAACTTCTATTCGGTTGATTTATAGCTCATTAAAAAACAGTAACGTCTTGAGAAAAAAAACACTTTAAAACCTGATTTTATTTCCAAAGACCGCTTCGCATTTAAAAGAAGTGTTAACTAAATTCAACTGATCATAATGACTAAAAACAGCGTCAAAATATTTTTAAGAATTGCCATTGCACTCGGATTTTTATCGGCGGTTGCCGACCGATTTGGACTGTGGAGCAAAGAAGTTTCGGCATGGGGAACTTGGGGTAATTTTGTACAATACACTGAAGTCATAAATCCTTGGTTTCCGAGCGCCTTAGTTCCAACCCTTGCAATTATTGCCACAGCAGCCGAAATTGT
>NZ_JBDSLS010000247.1:0-8530 GCF_039916245.1 Gelidibacter sp. | reverse complement strand
TTTTAAGGATGTTGACATCACTTTCTATAATAAGAATCAATTTTTCGCCCAAAGTTGCATCTGGTTCTGAAGTTATAAAAAATCGCTCCGTAATTTGATCGGCAAGTTTCGCTTCAATCTGTTCTGGAAATAACTTAACACCTCCTGAATTGATCATATTGTCAATACGGCCTATCAATTCGAATTCAGTGGCCGAATGCAATTTAACCACATCATTGGTCACTAAACGCTCTGGTGCCACTTTTGGAGCGTCAATCACTAAACAGCCTCGGTCATCTTGCGAAATAGTCACTTTCGGAAATACTTTAAAATAATTGGATTTCTGTTTGCCATTCATCGCTTTTATCGCAATATGACTCACGGTTTCAGTCATGCCATAAGTCGCATAAATTTTGGTTTTTAAGCCTTGGATTGCTTCTTCCAAGGGTTTTGAAATGGCTGCGCCTCCAATAATCAGGGTTTTTATATTATGGATATATCCCAAAGTATTCTTTAATTGCAGCGGTACCATGGCACAAAAGTCATAGGTTTTGCCATAATCGAAAATTGGATGTGTGGTAGGATCCACAAAATCGAGATCCAAACCTAAAATCATGGCTCTGACCAACATCATTTTTCCTGCGATATAATGGGTTGGCAAACACAATAAAGCCGTTTGCCCCGGTTTCATTTTAAAATAATTACCCGTTGCAATGGCAGAATTGACCATGGCCTGTTTACTCACTTTCATTAATTTAGGCTGCCCTGTAGATCCTGAAGTCTTGACATTGATATAGTCTTTTGAATCCAACCAATCCATCAAGAAATCGCCCATTACTTTTTCATAAGGTGCGCCTTCTTTAACTAAACTATAAGCAACTTCTCGAAGTTCTTCCGCGTCATAAAAGTTTGAATTTAATCGAAATTTCAAATGAATTTTATCGAAAGATGGCGTCATTTTATGGGGTTTTAAGTATTGATTTGTTAACTATTATATGTGGACTAAGATATAATTTTCATGCGGAACGAAAGTATCGATATCGAAAAAAAAGAACCTTATTCAGTTCCAATTTGATTGATCTCTTCCGACAT
This sequence comes from Gelidibacter sp., assembly GCF_039916245.1. Taxonomy (GTDB): domain Bacteria; phylum Bacteroidota; class Bacteroidia; order Flavobacteriales; family Flavobacteriaceae; genus Gelidibacter. Next base: position 7,459 of record NZ_JBDSLS010000247.1, on the reverse strand, counting down.
ACGATTATTTTCTGTTGATGGTTCTACAACCTTGCCGAATAACTTTCCTTTCCAATCTGTCCAGTTATAGACTTTCGATAAAATGAATAGAATAATAGGAAACAACACAAATACTGGCATTAAAATATCCATAAACTCCGCAGATTTCGGATCGGATAAATCTTTAAAAATAGAATGCGTTTGGAAAGCCGTCCAATCGGCAGTGACCAATAAAGCGGTGAATAAATTGTTAGCCGCATGAAAGCCTAAAGACAGTTCCAAGCCTTCATCCATCAACGTCATAATCCCTAAAAACAAGCCCGTACCAATATAATAGATCATAATTATGGGCCCAAGTTTATCGACTTCAGGATTTGAAAGATGCAACAATCCGAAGACTGCGGAAGTAATTACCAAGGGAATCCATTTCGATTTTGTAACCACACCAATGCCTTGCATCAAATAACCTCTAAATAAATATTCCTCAAAACTGGTTTGTAAAGGCACTAAAATAATGGCAATCACACACAAAATCAGGAATGGCTGCAAATTAAAGTTGAAAACATAATCTTCGGGCGACATATAATAATCAATGAGCACCAAACTCGAAGATAAAATACCCCAAAAGAAGAAAATCGTCCAAAAACGTTTCCAATCAATTTTTGGTCGTGATGTTGTTAAGGAGGTAATGGACTGCTTGTGCAACCACTTCACAACGCCGAGTAAAAACAATAATCCGCCAGCAAAAGGAAGTAAAATAAACACCAAATTGACATTGGATTCAAACAATCCCATAAGATAGGCAGGATCGTTCATTCTTGATTGATCAATGGTCCCACCTTGCATCGTTTTAAATAGGATCCCAATACCATGGGGAATGGAAAAAATAAACACACCAATAATGGCAATCGCTAGTCCTACAACATAACGCCACCAATCATGTAATCCTTTAAACGCCTGAGCTATATACATATTCACTTATAAATTAAAATTCCAATGTGTTATTTTATTGTACTGCAATGTACCATTTTTCACTTGCAACGGACTATCGAAATTATTGGTATATAAACCTCCAGTTCCAAGTCCTTGAGGACTATCGCTTTTCAAAGTGTAAGTCCATTGTGCAATCGCATTTAATCCTACATTACTTTCTAATGCGCTTGTAATCCAATACCCAATATTGGCGTTTTCAGCAGCTGCTATCCAATCATTACTGCCATGAAATCCACCAACCAAAGTCGGTTTTAGAATAACATATTGCGGTTGAATGGTTTGTAGCAAATCATACTTATCTGTGACATCAAAACTGCCAATTAATTCTTCATCTAATGCAATATCGAGCGGGGTTGTTTGACATAATTTTGCCATTTCCTCCACTTGCCCTTGTTTGATGGGCTGTTCAATTGAATGCAAATGATAGTCCGATAATCGTTTTAGTTTTTCTAAAGCATCAGCAGGCGTAAATGCACCATTGGCATCCACACGCAATTCCATATCATCTGCAGAAAAATGGGTTCTGATAGATTTTAGAAGGTCTAATTCCGTTTGAAAATCAATGGCACCAATTTTTAGTTTGATGCAGGTGAAGCCTTCGTCAATTTTATTTTTGATTTGTTCTCTCATGAAAGTTTCCGATCCCATCCATATCAATCCGTTAATGGGAATTGCATCCTGACCTTTAGTAAATTCGGAAGGAAACAATTCAAAAGGCACTTCACTTTCTAAATCAAAAAATGCCATTTCCACACCAAACTGAATGCTGGGAAATTCTTTCAACTTTGAAAGCAGCACTTCCTTTCCCAAGAAAATATTTTTACACGTCCAATTTAAAACCGCTTCAAAATCTGGTCGGTCATCAATCGACAAGCCTTTAAACATGCCACATTCGCCGATGCCTTTTTTTCCTTCGGATTCAATAATAAGGAACCAAGTATCCTTAGTTTTGAGGACTCCACGCGAGGTGCCACTGGGGTGTTTAAAGTTGAGGATGTATTTTTGGTAAGATGCTGTCATAATAGGGTCAAAAATAGTCAAATAATTTTGTATTTTTAAGAATGAAAGCGACGTTAGCAATAGAATAGAGGTGTTCAAAACAACATCTCATTTTTAGCCACGAATTTCACTTATTAACACGAATAAATGAGAACAGCGCAATCGGAATTCGCGAAATGATTATATAAAAACGATGAGATAAATGAAAAAATCTAAAGATTATATCAAAAATCCGTGATTATCAAGTAATTTATGGCTTAACATGTTTAATGCTTTTGCCCTCATCTCGAAACTTTAATTTGCCTGATATGAAATTTGATGACGGGAGATAAATTTATATGACAATAATCTCCTTAAACTTTATAACTAGTTAAAAAATGCCAGAATTTCCAAATATCATTCTTTACGCCATTCCGTTTTTCATCATTTCGATGGGACTGGAACTTTATGTGAGCATCAAAGTAAACAGAAAAACTTACGAAACCAAATATGCCTTTACCTCCATCGCGATGGGATTGGGGAATGTGTTTTTGGGATTCTTCAGTAAGGCGGTAGTATTGTTAGCGTTTATGGTCATTTACGAAAATTTCAGGATTTTCACCATTCCATTTGCTTGGTGGAGTTTGGTGCTCTTGCTATTTGCTGATGATTTTTCATATTATTGGTTCCATCGCATTTCTCATGAAAACCGATTGTTTTGGGCGTCTCATGTGGTGCATCATTCTTCAGAACATTATAATTTGAGCACGGCCTTGCGCCAAACCTGGTCTGGTGGGTTTTATTCGTTCATCTTTTGGTTATGGCTCCCGTTGATTGGTTTCCATCCCGGAATGATTTTATTGCAAATGTCTGTAAGCTTATTGTACCAATTCTGGATACATACCGAAGCGATCGACAAAATGCCCAAATGGTTTGAAGCGGTCATGAATACGCCATCGCACCACCGCGTGCACCACGGCAGCAATCCCTTATATTTAGATAGAAATTACGCCGGAATTTTCATTATTTGGGATAAACTATTCGGCACTTTTCAACCAGAACTTAAGGATGAAAAAGTCATTTATGGTTTAGTGACCAACATCAAAACATACAATCCTTTGAAAGTTGCTTTTAATGAATGGATGGCCATGGGACGCGATGTGTTCTCTGGAAAGAAATCGATCCAAGATCGCGCTAAATACATCGTCAAACCTCCCGGATGGAAACATGACGGCACTGGGAAAGTGAGTGATGATTTGCGCAGGGAATGGCAGGAGTCAGTACACAGTGGGCAGTGTTCAGTTGGCAGTGTTCAAACAGCGGTCGGCAGTCCTCGTTTTTCCGTAAGCAGTGAACGGTCCGATTATAAGCCACAGACTAAAGATTCATCAGGGTTCCATTAACAACAGGTTGTACTAAACAAACGTAATGGTTGACCAAACAACCAATGTAAATTCATGAAATTTTAATAGGTTTTAGGTAGCAGGCGCAAGAGATCGATTTTTGTTACACTAAGGGCACTTGATTCCCGTTCTTCTCAACTTTTTGAAAAATAGATGTTTGTAAGGATTATTAATAGGCGATTTCCATAATTTAAAGTTCGATCTTCCTTTTCAAGCTTCAAAATGGCTTTATCACCGACCTTTTTATCTGTCAACAATTTTGTAATGGGGGAAATGAAATATACTTTTCCTTTTGAAATATCAGCTTCATCGACCCCTGCAATTTGATATTTCGACATTTTTTTTCTGAGCCTATTATAAGTGTTACCAATAAACCAATTCGGACTTCATTTTGTGGTTGCTTGGTAAGATCAACAATTTTTGCTGTAGATATGCGGTTTTGCAATAATTGTTATTTTGCATTGATATGATTTATGGCAATGCGTCTTTCATTCTCGTTTAGACTTTCCAATTGATCAATGCTATTAATCAATTCCTGCTTTTCATCTAAAGCGCATTGAAACCAAGCTGGGTAACATAGTTCCTTATGCCTTCTGACAAATCGGCCCTTGGGGAAACAATAGGAATTTCCTCTTGATCTTCTTCCCTGACAAATCCTCTGCTCATGATTTATTTTATTTTAATGACAACTTTTCCTTTGGTTCGTCCTGCATCTTTCAAAGGAAATGTTTTATCAATAATGGTTTTTACCTGCGCTGACTCTACAAGCCTTGTAACTTCATTTAATTGTTTTCATCTGCTCTTATTAAAAGTAAACCCTAAAATGCCGATTTATAATGAATTTGCTTTGTTATTTTTATTCTTTTCGAAGTTAAATATAATTTGGCAAAAAAATTCAATTGCATTCGCATTGCAGTGCCTACATCAGCAGGGTCATTAACGGGATTAACCTTTTTGCTTCTTTTTAAACACTTCAAACGCATCTTCGGTGTATTCAACTGATATAAAGAACATAAAATCGTTTTTTCATTTTAAAAAGTGATTGTGATATTGCAATTATTTGTCTTAAAAACGACAAAACCCCAGCAATGCCGGGGTTTTATCTTTATTTAGAGGTTTCAATTAAAAGAACCCCATTGGTTTTTTGTCGTAAGAGATCAACATGTTTTTTACAACACGGTAATGATCTAATGCCATTTTGTGGTTTTCACGACCAAATCCAGATTCTTTCACACCACCAAAAGGAGCATGAGCAGGATAAGTATGATATTGGTTTACCCAAACTCTACCCGCTTGGATAGCACGTGGAACTTGGTATAATTCGTGAGCATCACGAGACCAAACACCAGCACCTAATCCATAAGGAGTATCGTTAGCGATAGCGATAGCTTCTTCAGTAGAACTGAATGTTGTTAAAGCTACAACTGGTCCAAAAATTTCTTCTTGGAAAACACGCATATCGTTTGTTCCTTTTAATACAGTTGGTTGGATGTAGTATCCTTCAGAAATTTCTCCTTCGTAGTTACCAGCGTCCCCACCAGCTAATACTTCAGCACCTTCTTCTTTGCCAATTTTGATATAGTTAAGGATTTTTTCGTACTGTGGTTTAGAAACTTGAGAACCAATCATTGTTTCAGGATCTAATGGATTACCTGTTTTGATTGCTTTTAGACGCTCTTGCATTTTCGCGATAAAATCGTCAGCGATATCTTCATGTACTAAAATACGAGATGGAGCTGTACATATTTCTCCTTGGTTAAGTGCGAACATTAGCGCTCCTTCGATAGCTTTGCTATAGAAATCATCGTCGTGATCTGCTACTGATGGGAAGAAAATGTTTGGAGATTTTCCACCTAATTCCATGGTTACTGGAATAATGTTTTCAGCTGCATTGTGTAAAACTTTACGTCCTGTTTCAGTAGAACCAGTGAATGAAAGTTTAGCAATACGTTTAGAAGTTGCTAAAGCTGCACCAGCTTCCGCACCAAAACCAGTTACGATGTTTAATACACCTGCAGGTAAAATATCACCTATCAATTCCATTAACATGATCACACTAGTAGGAGTTTGTTCTGCTGGTTTAACAACTGCAGTACAACCTGCTGCTAAAGCTGGAGCAATTTTCCAAGCAAGCATTAACATTGGGAAGTTCCAAGGAATGATTTCACCAACTACTCCAATAGGTTCGTGTAAAACGATACTTACTGTGTTTTTGTCATGCTCAGAGATACTTCCTTCGTCTGCACGGATAACTCCAGCAAAATAACGGAAGTGATCAATACAATAAGGAATATCCGCTGCTCTTGATTCACGGATTGGTTTACCGTTATCAATTGTTTCTAATGTTGCCAAGTATTCGAAGTTGTCTTCCATTACTTGAGCGATTTTTAGTAAAGCATTACTTCTTTCTGTTGCAGATGAAGTACTCCAAGAAGGGAATGCTTCGTGAGCTGCGTCTAAAGCAAGATCAATATCTTCTTGCGTTGAACGGGCTGCTTGAGTAAATACTTTTCCATCTACTGGAGATACATTGTCGAAATATTGACCTTTTACAGGTGCTACGAATTTACCGCCAATAAAATTCCCGTATCTTTCTTTGAAAACGGGTTTTGTTACATTTGCCATAATTATTTATTTTTGTTTCTAACTAATGCTTGCTAAAACAAGCGTTGTGTAATTACACCACAAATGTACGGCGGTAGGCGGCCTGCTTATTTATTGAAACAGCTCAATAACTTATGAAAACGGGTCAATTTGCATTTCTAATTTCTGTTTTAAATTTTTATTTATTTTAAATATCTGTAAATCAGATAATTGATTAGATTGTTGTTAATTTTAAATGTCTGTTGGACTAACGCCAAATTTATTTTTGAAAGCTATACTGAAGTTCGAAAGGTTGTTATAGCCGATATCCAAATAGATATCTGAAGGTTTTAAGTCGCCTCCTTGCAATAGTTCTTTTGCTTTTTGTAGCCGTTTGTCTTGAAGCCATTTACCGGGCGGTTCGTTGTATTCTGAAGTAAACTGGCGTTTAAAAGTTGATAAACTCATGTTGCACAAAAAGGCAATTTCCTCCAGTTTTAGATTAGAATGAATATTGCTTTCCACTACGTTTTTGAATGGGGAAACCTCCTTTGAGATTAAAGAATGTAAATAATATTCGAAACTATTGCCGTATTTATTGAGCAGATACAACATGATTTCTTCAAACTTTAAAAGTAATAAGGCATCACTAAAATTGTGGTTTGTAAAAGTGTTAGAGGATAAAGAACTTATAAAAGCAGCTAAATAGTCGTCGTTTTCAATAACGAAATAGGGAACATCTTCCTTAAATGGCTTTACGTCGTTGGTGTACTTGCTTAGGAAATCGGTTAGTATTTTTTCTGAAAAAAAGAAAAGCTTACAGTAATAAATAACTTCCGTGTCGAGCAGCTCCGTCCATAACCAGTTTCCCTTTTTTAGCAATAATGATTGCTTGCTGTTTACGGCTATAGACGTATCTGCGAAATGCACTTGCTTTTTGCCTACTTGCAGAAAGCTAAACATATTCATGCTCAAATTCACTTTACTTTTAACCACATCGCTGGTCATTTTAAAGTCATAGACAAATATGTCTTGTTCAGATTTCTTATTCTGAAAATATATTTCCGGTATGTTTTCTATTGGCATTTGGATTTATTTAGTTTTCAGGTGGCATTTTGGGCTTTGCGAAGGTGGCTATTTTAACAAGAAATGTTGATGCGGATAATCAAACTTTGCTTAGCCCACAATTGTGTCTGGAGAGCATTGAATAACCACTTTTGTCAAGCGGCTGTGTGTGCCTCTGCATGCATTCCTTCTGTTAGTACTAAAGTAACGATAAAATCTGGAGGGTAATATCCTTATTGGCGAATTTAGATAAATAATCGAGCCGATTAGCTATCGGAAGGAAGAATTGGAGCAAAGCGGAAATCAAGAACAAATAAAAAAAAACAATCAATTGTGAGCTAACCCCGAACGCAAACGGAAAAACCTAATGCGTTTAGGAGTAGATGCCGATCATGCCTATGCATAGAGTAGTACACGAAAAGGAGGCTGGCGCATAGCGAAAAGCCCAATTCTTAAAC
>NZ_JBDSLS010000246.1:0-4796 GCF_039916245.1 Gelidibacter sp. | reverse complement strand
CGGCTAACGTATCAATGTGATAGGGTTTCAAAATGAGGGTTAATGGCAATTCTTTCATCACATCAATAAAAACCAAAATCACGGCACTGAATACGCCTGTTTTAATGAGTGGAAATTCAATCTTAAAAAACGTTTTTAAATTTCCTACACCCAAAACTTTAGATGAATCAGGAATCGAATTATCGACTTTTAATGCTGTGGAATCTATCGGGTTATAGGCTACAGCCAAGAAACGAACGGCATAGGCATAAAATAGCGCAATCAAGGTGCCATTGATGATTAATCCCGAATTAATCCCAAAATTGCCTAATATTTTAATCAACCATTTGTCTAAGGCTAAGGTTGGAATCATAATCCCAATGGCAATCACAGCCCCTGGAATGGCATATCCTAAAACGCCGATTCTTGCAATATTTTTAACCGAACGCAACGTGCTCCATTTGGAAAAGTAAATCAATAAAAGTGCAAAAAACACGGTAATCACAGCAGAGGTAATCGCGATGCCGAAGCTTTGCAGCGAAATCATGATAAACTCCATATCAAAAACCGTAGACGCCGTTAGTACCGCCCAATAAATCAATTGTGCTACAGGTAAAATAAACCCTAAAAGCACTGGTAGAAATACGACGGAAAAGATGCCCCATTTCATCCACTTCGAAGGCTCTTTACGCTGGATTTGTGTGCTATTGGTTTTTGAAGAGGTAAACTTCACTTTCCGCACTTGCCATTTTTCGAAAAGGATCAAGGCGAAAATAATGACGATTAACAAGGCGGATAAATACACAGCTGTTTCGGGCTCCTCCAATGAAAACCACGATCGGAAGATTCCGGTTGTAAAGGTATTGACCCCGTAATAACTGGCGGCGCCATAATCGTTAAGGACCTCCATCCACACTAAAACCAATCCAGCAACAATAGCAGGGCGCGAAAGGGGTAACATCAGTTTGAAAAAGGTTTTACGTTCACTAACGCCCAACATTTTAGAAGCTTCTAAAAGATTATTGGCCTGATTCAAAAAGAACGCTCTTGCACTGACATAAACATAAGGAAACAAAGAAATACTCAATACAAAGGCCAGTCCCGCGCGATTCATGATATCAATACGTATAAAACCGAGATTCAGCTGTCGAAACAGAAGTTCCAAACTGCCTCCATAATCGAAAATCCCGGCATAAGCATAGCCAACAATATACGAAGGGATCGCCAGTGGAAGGATCAGCAGCCATTCCATTTGTTTACGAAAACGGAAGTCGAAACGCGACACCAACCACGCTGAGGAAATCCCCACTACCAAAACGATGATACTACAAAAAAAGACCAGATATAAGGAGTTCCAAATATATTCTGGCAATAAGAATTTAACGATGTGACTCCATGTTTCCCCAGGACCAGAAAACAACTCTACCCCAATAAACATAATGGGTAAAGCCAAGAAAAAGACGATGGCCAGCGTAAAGACTGACCATCTGTTACTATCTCTTTTGAGTCTTTGGAGCCTCGTTTTTAATGAGAAAGCCTTATTTCTATTTCCAACCTGCTTCATCAAAAATCAAAACTGCTTTTTTATTATGTTCGCCTAATTTGTTTAATCCTAAGTTATCTTCTTTAAAATCTCCCCAATTTTTAATGTCTTGAACTGGCGCTACACTTTCTAAAACAGGATATTCGTAATTAGCATTCGTAAATATGTTCTGTGCATCTTCACTAATTAAATATTCAATGAACAGAATGGCGTTTTCCTTGTTTGGTGCATATTTAGCAACACCTGCACCACTAACATTGATGTGCGTTCCTCTATCGTTCTGATTTGGAAAAAACAAACCTATTTGATTTGCTGCTTTCACTTCCTCAGGATCTGGAGAGTTTAACATCTTTCCGATATAATAGGAATTGACAATCGCTAGATCGCCTTCGCCTGCTACCACCGCTTTTACTTGATCTCTATCGGAGCCTTTTGGAGAACGCGCCATATTTGCAACCATGCCTTCTGCCCATTTTTTGGCTGCTTCCTCGCCATCATTAGCTATAATGGAAGCCATTAAGGATTGATTGTAAATATTAGAAGAGGATCTTACCAATATTTTTCCTTTCCACTTTTTATTAACTAAATCTTCATAAGTGGATAATTCTTCCGGTTTTACTCTGTCTTTAGCATAAGCTATAATCCGCGCTCTTTTGGTTAAGCCAAACCATTGGTTATCGACATCCTGTAAATGTAAAGGCACTGTATTTTCTAAGATTTCAGAATCTATACTTTGTAATAAACCTAGCTCTTTAGCGCGACTTAATCGTCCAGCATCTACAGTAATCAAAACATCAGCAGGCGATTGTTTGCCTTCCATTTTCATTTTCTGAATCAACTCATCTGCACTTGCATTGACCACTTTTACTTTAATGCCAGTTTTCTCTTCAAATTTATTGAAGATTTCTTGGTCTGGCTCATAATGACGGTGGGTATAGACATTAACGACCTGTTCATTGGTCGATTGTTGAACGGCAGAATTATCTTTTTTTTCGTTCTCGTTTTTACACGCAGCTAATAGGGAAAAAGCAGCGAGAGCTATTACTAGGTTCTTCATCTTATTTTTTTCTGAAGGGCAAAGATAACAATTTAGAATCGATACAAATAAGAGAATGCGTCAAAACATCGGATAAATTAAAAATTGAGTATCCTGAGGATGGAATTATAACCGGTAACGCTAAAGAAAAAACCCTATCGCTGACAAGTATTGCAACATATGTAAATTTTGTAGGTATGTACCTTTAAGCATTTCCTTTAAACTGCAGAAAAGAACAAACTGTACTTTCGGGAAAACACCTAAATTAAATACAGGACAAGTAATGTGCTTCATAAGATCCTAAAAGTCTAAAGCAAAATTCTAGTAAAGACCCTCATTATAATAACAGGTTTTAAAGGCTTCTTATTTCCTGTATTTCTGTTCACAATAATCTCTGTAGTGATCTTACTACAACCACTTCCAATTACTACTACAAAACAAACTAAAGCCCTCACATATCTTTGCAGTGTTCAAAAGAACCAAAATAAAAAACCTAACAAACCTAAACTTATATTACCATGAAAAAACAAATCATCATCGCAACTTTAGCTCTTGGAGCATTCGTCATTGGAACTAACAACACGCAAGCTCAGGACTCAAACCCTGTAAGCACAACCGTAAACATCATCTTGTCTGATGTGATTTCAATTGATTCTGGAAGCGTTACATCTGAAGGAATTGTGGATTTCAACTACGTGACTACAACAGATTACAATACGGCTAAAAATGTAACGGTGGAAAACAGCTTGATCGTAACCTCTTCTAAAAACTTTGATGTTAAGGTAAAGGCAGAAGGCGAAAACTTTACAAGCGGAACTGATGTTATTCCAGTAAGTGTACTTCAAGTAAAAGCAGTAACTGGCGGATCAATGGTTGGAACTCTTAATCAAATCACTTTATCAAATGCAGATCAAGTTTTGGTTTCGAACGCAACTTTAGGAGCTAAAAAATCATTGAGCATTGATTACTCAATCTCAGCGGAAAAAGCACAAACTGTACTTTTAGGAAAAGCACCTGGAACTTACACTCAAAAAGTAACATACACTGCAACGGCTCTATAGTCCAAAGCAAAATCACAAGGGAAATCCTCAACACAGAAATGTGCTGAGGATTTTTTATTATATATAATTTGAACAAAATATTAATCTCTGTAGTGATCTTACTACAACCACTTCCAATTACTACTACAAAACAAACTAAAGCCCTCACATATCTTTGCAGTGTTCAAAAGAACCAAAATAAAAAACCTAACAACCTCTAACAATTAATAATCATGAAAAAACAAATCATCATCGCAACATTAGCTCTTGGAGCATTCGTCATTGGAACTAACAACACGCAAGCTCAGGATTCAAACCCTGTAAGCACAACTGTAAACATCATCTTGTCTGATGTGATCTCAATTGATGCGGGAAGCGTGGCATCTGAAGGAATCGTGGATTTCAACTACGTGACTACAACAGATTACAATACGGCTAAAAATGTGACGGTGAAAAACAGCTTGATCGTAACCTCTTCTAAAAACTTTGATGTTAAGGTAAAGGCAGAAGGCGAAAACTTTACAAGCGGAACTGATGTTATTCCAGTAAACGTACTTCAAGTAAAAGCAGTATCTGGCGGAACAATGGTTGGAACTCTTAATCAAATCACTCTATCGAATGCAGATCAAGTTTTGGTTTCGAACGCAACTTTAGGAGCTAAAAAATCATTGAGCATCGATTACTCAATCTCAGCGGAAAAAGCACAAACTGAACTTTTAGGAAAAGCACCTGGAACTTACACTCAAAAAGTAACATACACGGCAACGGCTCAATAGTCCAAAGCAAAATAAAAATCACTAAATTCTCCTAACTCAATAAAATTGATTTAGGAGAATTTATGAATTTAGGCCGTTGTTTGCCATACACTAATAGATCTGTAATTAACAATAAAAAACAAAATCATATCTTTGTGGTTATCGTAAATCCCATTTCGATTTTGAAAGTCCAATTCACCTACAACTCACAAGCCTTCAATGGCGCAGCTATACACAAAAGTTTATTTAGATAGCCACAGCTTTATAGCGCACTTTAAACTTAAAACAGAGACTCTAATCCCTATTATATATTTGATTTTTTTCACCAGCCTTAAATTAAAACCTACACCTATGATGCCCAATCACTTTAAATTCTTTTTGACTCTTGGCTTTCTAATCACATTGACGACTTCTGGATTTTCTCAAGGCGTTTCTATGTCTCC
>NZ_JBDSLS010000245.1:0-5812 GCF_039916245.1 Gelidibacter sp. | reverse complement strand
TTTCGCCCAAGGCTAAATAACGAATCATAAGGGTGGCCGATTGCGAACCTGCATTACCACCACTATCAATCAGTAAGGGTAAAAAGAATACCAAGGCAACGAAGGATTGAATAATATCTTCAAAACCAGCTAAAGCAGCTCCTGAAAAAACATTCATAAACACTAAAAGAACCAACCAAACAATCCTGTTTTTATAAAGGTTGAAAATACCCTCCTTAAGTGGGTTTTTACCGGCATTTTGAACCGATCCAAACTTGTGGAAATCTTCAGTGGACTCTTCTTCAATAACGTCCATGATATCGTCGAACGTCACGATACCCAAAAGCACACCATCTTTGCTCAAAACCGGTAAGGCCACACGATCGTAATTTTTAAAAACCTGAATGGCAGTTTCCTGGTCGTCTAAAGCATATAGAGAAACAAACCGATGATCAATAAGGTTAGTAATAATTTCCTCCGGACTGGCAAAAATCAAATCCTTAATCTCAATGTCGTCTATCAGTTTCCATTCGTCATCAACAATATAAATAACGTTTAAAGTTTCAGAGTGCTTCCCGTGCGTTCTGATATGCGCAAAAGCTTCAGCTACTGTAAAATCTGCTTTTATGGCAACAAACTCCGTGGTCATTAAACGACCGATACTATCCTTAGGATAACTTAATAGTTTAACCGTAATTTTCTGCTCTTCTGGCGTTAGTCTTTGTATTAATTTCTGTGCAATATCGCCAGGTAATTCTTCAAAAAACGCAGTTCTATCATCCGGCTCAATATCATTGAGTAAGCGAGCTAATTTTTGTAGGTTTTCAGCCAATCCTTCTATAACTGCTTCTTGTTCAGAATGGTTGAGCATCTTAAAAACTTCCTTGGCTTGTTGCCGGGATAATAATCTAAATAAAATTATCTGATTGGTTTTTGAGGAACTTTCAACCAAATCTGCAGCTTCAATAGCATCCAAATCTTGCAGCGAACTTTTGAGTTTACGCCACTTTTTGTTTTTAATGAGCTCAAGATAATCAGTTTTATTTGCTATCATACCTGATGTTTATTGGTAGGTTATAAGATGGGTCTTCTAAAATAAATTTCGGCAAAATCTGTATAACCAAATCTGAAAAATATGCCGATGCTTTTTTTAGTGTGATGCAAATGTAGGATTTATCTTTTGCTTTAAAAAGCTCCTATTTTGTTCTTTAGACGGATCGCTCGATGTGGTTAGGTTTTTAATCGATAGAGCGCGTAAGGAGCTCGACATGATTACGTCATCTATTTTATATTACTTAATTTTGAGTATTCCAAAATAACATATAAAGTGAAAAAAATACTAATTATAGAAGATGATCCAGAGCTGAATACAAATTTAAAAGATGCTTTAACTACTGAAAACATGCAGGTAGAAACAGTTTATGATGGGCTTTTGGCAGAAAGAATTCTTAATAAATCGCATTTTGATTGTATTTTACTAGATGTTAATTTACCAGGAAAGAATGGTTTTGACTTGGCTAAAGATTTTAGAACCCATAACACATCTACACCAATATTAATGATTTCGGCGTTTTCTGAATTGGAAGATAAAGTACAAGGTTATGAAATGGGTGCAGACGATTATCTTACCAAACCCTTTTATATGCGCGAGTTGATTTTGAAAATCAATTCGCTGATTAAAAGAAGCCAAAATACTGCTGCAGCCACAAAAGAAAACGCCATAATAATTGCAGGAGATCTTCAATTAAACACCACTTTAAAAGAAGTTAGCCGACAAGGCATCGACATTGCATTAACCCCGCGAGAATATCAAATTCTTTTGAAATTATTGGAATCCAAAGGCGAAATTGTTTCCAAGCAAACTTTAGTCCAACAAATTTGGGGCAGATCATTTGATGCCAACACCAATACCATCGAGGTCTATATCAATTTCTTACGTAAAAAAATTGATCGTCCATTTGGAAAAGAATCTATAAAAACCAGAATAGGGTACGGCTATTATTTTGAGGATTAATGAGTATTAGAAGGAAGATTTTACTGTACTTTTCTGCGACCATCATTATTTTGTTGGGCATGACCTTGTTTTTTATTTACACACTTTTCTACGAATATCGGGAAGAGGAATTTCAACAAAAACAGAAGCAGAAAATTACGTCTACCATCAAATTTCTGACGGAGATTAAACAGGCCGATGAATCTATCATCCAAGCTATGGATCGGATCAGCATCAATGAGTTTTATGACGAAAAACTTTTGATTTTTGATCATGCCAAAGAACTCATTTATTCCAGCATTGACGATTTGCAGATCCCTGAGAAGGAGGTAGTTAGTATCTTGAATGTGCTAACCGTAGCTCATCCATGGTTGGAAACTAAGGATGATTTATACGATGTGGTTGGGGTGTACGTCAAGTATAATAATAAGACCTACTACGGTATCAATAAGGCTTTTGATGAATCGGGATATTCTAAACTGGATTTTTTGCGCTATGTGCTAATTTTTACTTTTTTGGGCATTGCACTAGTGGTTATTTTAATCGCTTATTATCTATCTCGAATTATAGCCGAGCCCATTGTCGATATTACCGAAAAAATCACAGATTATAATTTTGATACCCTTTATATTCCTATTGAAGTGAAGCGTTCGGAGAATGAAATTGTGGTGTTGGCTGAACAATTCAATAAGCTGATGAAACGGATGAAGGAAGCGGTTTCCTTTCAAAAACATGCCATCAATCATATTTCACATGAATTAAAAACACCGATTGCCGTCTTGGTTTCCAATTTTGAGCGCATGGAAAACGAAACGGATTTGCAGGTTTTAAAAGCGCAAATCGGGCGTCAAAAAGAAGATACTAAAAATTTAAGTGAGATTATTAATCTGTTATTGGAACTCTCTAAAACCGATGCTGGTCAAAGCATTCCGAAAACGAAAATCCGAGTGGATGAGCTTATTTTCGACACGATCGATGAATTAGCACAACTCTATCCAAATTTTGAATTTTCATTGGATTATATGGGGCCGACGGATAATGAGGATTTTTTGACTATTCAAGGTTCTGCCCGACTTTTAAAGGCCGCCTTTATGAATCTCATGGTAAATTCCATTCATTACAGTTCTAACAATGAAGGGAATATTCATATTATAACGTCGCCGAATCAACTTCAAATCGACTTCATCAATAAAGGGCCAGTTATTACCACAGATGAACAAAAATATCTGTTTCAACATTTCTTCAGAGGGCAGAATAGCAAAGGCAAATCGGGGTTTGGTTTAGGGCTTGTTTTTATCCATAAAATTATTTCCCAGCACAACGGCGTTATTTCTTATACTACGGACGAAAAGAATTTAAATAACTTTTCTGTCATTTTCCCATTACAGCAGGGTTGATTTCCTAAGAAACATTAAGCTAAACTTTATCCGTATTAAGGTCTTTTTAAGGTCGTTTTTAAGTCTTTTGCCAACATGAAATGGAAAGATAAAAAACGAACTCGCAACATGCATTACTTCAAGGTGTATGTTTTAGTAGGCTTATTGATGAGCATAAACTCAGATGCATTTGCTCAAGCTCAGCAAATCGATACTCTTAAATTAAGTCGACAGCAGTATGAAGAAGTTTTCTTAGAGCAAAATCTGTTATTGCTGGCAGAAAAATTTAAAATTGACCAGGCAGAAGCTATGGTCTTACAAGCCAAACTTTGGCCCAACCCCAATTTATCGTTGGACGATGTGAACTTATGGGCCACCAACAAGCAGCTGTCTTATTTAGATGAACCCTTGCCGCAGGTGTTTGGAAGCGCTGCTAAAAACACTCAGTTTTCAGTGCAGTTGGAGCAACAGATCCTGACGGCTGGAAAACGTAAAAAGCAAGTTAACCTTGAAAAAGTAGGCGTCAATGTCGCTCAACAGGAATTTGAAGAGCTATTACGTCAATTAAAATACGATTTTAGAAACACCCTTACAGAGTTACAGTATTTGCAGTTATATAGTAAGGTGTTTTTTAAGCAAAGTGATTTGATTCAAAACCTTTTACAAGCGTATAAAAAACAACTTGAAAACAATCATATAAGTAAGGGTGATTATATGCGACTTCAAACCTTGCAATTTGAACTGTCCAAAGAAATAAATGAGCTTTCCAAAGAGCGAAACGAAAAGGAAAAGGAGCTCAAGATTCTCCTAAGTCTGACAGGTCAAACCACTTTATTTGTATTGGAAGACGATTTCACGCCAGATCTTCAAAAACTTCAAAGTATCGCGCTATTAAATGTTCAAGATGAAATTTTAGCAAATAGACCAGACGTTAAGCTAACTGAGTTGGAAAATGAGCAGTTCAAGAGCTTGTTGATTTATGAAAAAGCACAAGCTATTCCAGATGTGAGTTTGAATGCCTCCTATGATCGCGGTGGTGGAGTTTGGCCGAGCTTCTTTGGCTTCGGATTGTCCATCGACTTGCCTGTTTTTAATAGAAATCAAGGTGCTATTAAGCATGCACAATTGGGTATTGAAAATACAAGTCTGCGTTACAATGACATCCGTTTGCGTGCCCAAGCTGAATTCAATCAGAATTATAAAGATTTCCTCGCTGCAATAGCATTTTACGAAACGATCGATGTTGATTTTGAAAAGGATTTGGACGACATCTTTGAAAGTTACACCCGAAATTTTGTCAATCGCAACATCAGCATGTTGCAGTATTTAGACTTTCAACAGGCATATCTGGAAAACAAAAAAATTATCCTCGAGTCCAAAAAAGAAATTCATCTCCATTTAGAAACGCTTCAATATAGTATTGGAAAAGAAATTTAAACATCATGAACGTATACAACTTTAAAAAAATGCATATCAAAAAAATAAATCCTTTTTATGTTTTTGCATGCCTGCTGATGCTTGTCAGTAGCTGTTCGCAAAATAAAAAAGAAAGCGTAATAGTAGACAAAACAGGCTTTTGCCTCAATGACTTTATGAAAGACGATATCATAAAAGTGCCTGTTAAAAAAAGTCCGATTTCAGAGTCGATTTTGTTAAATGCCATTGTGGAATCCAACCCAGATAACGTCGTACATTTTGTGAGCTTGGTAAGTGGTGTCGTCACTAAAACCTATTTTACATTAGGCGAAGAAGTGAAAAAAGGACAGTTACTTTTAGAAATGATGAGTAGCGAATTAAGTAGTTTGAGTTCGCAAAAGACAAGCCTTCAATCTCAAATTCTGGTCGCGCAACGGGAGTTGGAATCGGTTCAAGAAATGCATCACGATAAAATAGCTTCGCAACGGGATTTGATTGAAGCGCAAAGTAATCTTGATATTCTTAAAGCAGAATTACAAAATACAAATGCACAACTAAATTTATTCAGCGCGAGCAGTGAACGTGGCGTATTTCAGATAAAAGCACCAGCTTCAGGTACTATTATTATTAAAAATGTGGCTTCTGGAACACAAATTTCTGCAGAAAGTGATCCGCTTTTTACAATTTCCGATTTAAGTGAGGTGTGGATCATGGCCAATATTTATGCGGGTAATATTCCGTATGTCAAGAAGGATATGCCTGTGGAAATATCTGCTGTGGCTTATCCTAACGATGTATTTTCGGGCAAAATCAGTTCCATTTCACAAGTTTTTGATTCCAACGAACGGGTTTTAAAAGCCCGTATCGTCATGGATAATACGGACGGCAAACTAATGCCGGGCATGCTCGTAGATGTGAAAGTTGAAAAGGAAGACGGCATCCTGGCTAATGCAGCGCCAATAAATGCGCTGATTTTTGATAACAATCAACACTTTTTAGTGCTCTATAAATCGGATTGTGATATTGAGGTCAGAAAAGTGACTCCCAA
>NZ_JBDSLS010000244.1:0-7761 GCF_039916245.1 Gelidibacter sp. | reverse complement strand
TTAACGAAGCTGCGTTAGCGATGGAACGGTCTGTTTGAGCTCCTCGAAGAGAGCGAGTAGTGACAGCGCGACCTTTAGGTAACGCCAAAATAAAATAAATATTAATATGATGTCATAGAATACATTCGTGTATTCGTGGCAAAAAGAGATTTCCACTTTAGGGGGAGTAAACATGAAAGTAACAGAACATATTGCACAAGCCAACGGAAATACACAGTTTTCGTTTGAAATATTACCACCATTAAAGGGACAGCATATCAAATCTATTTTTGATAATATTGATCCGTTGATGGAGTTTAAACCACCTTTTATTGACGTCACTTACCATCGTGAGGAATACGTTTATAAAGAGCAAGCCAACGGCCTGCTTAAAAGACAGGTGGTCAAGAAACGTCCGGGAACGGTAGGGATTTGTGCGGCGATACAAAACCGCTATAAAGTGGATGCCATTCCGCATATTTTATGTGGTGGTTTTACCAAGGAAGACACTGAAAATTTCTTGATTGATCTTGACTTTTTAGGAATTCAGAATGTGGTGGCTTTACGTGGCGATGCCGTTAAAACTGAAACCTATTTCACACCAGAAAAGGATGGCCATGAATATGCCGAAGGTTTGGTAAAACAGATTAAAGCGCTGAATGATGGTCATTATTTGGATGATGAACTTCTGAATACTTCTAAAACCAATTTCTGTATCGGTATTGCAGGCTATCCAGAAAAACACATGGAAGCACCAAGTTTGGATAGTGACATCCATTTTCTGAAAAAGAAAATCAAAAGTGGAGCAGAATATATTGTGACCCAAATGTTTTTTGATAATCAGAAATATTTTGATTTTGTTGAAAAATGCCGAAAAGAAGGCATTTCCATTCCTATTATTCCGGGCTTAAAACCTATTGCCACTAAAAAACAACTGAATTTGTTGCCACATCGCTTTCATGTTGATTTGCCTGAGGCTTTAATTGCCGAAGTCATTAAATGCAAGGATAATGCTGAGGTCAAACAAGTGGGCATTGAATGGTGTATTCAGCAGTCAAAAGAGTTACAAAAAGCTGGAATTCCAGTATTGCATTATTATTCTATGGGAAAAAGTGACAATATTCAAACCATTGCTTCACAGGTTTTTTAAAATTTGCGGAAAGATAATCAGATCGTTAATTTATCAAGATAGATTCCTACAAAGGTTGGAGTTTTGATTATTCTGTTAAATTTGCTGAATAACTAAACGGGATGAAGCAATTAATAATAGGTTTACTGTGTTTAACGAGTTCGTTTCTGTTCGCTCAAGAGGAAGATCCAAATTTGTTCACTGTAGATGCCAATTATTTCTACGGAACCCTATTGGAGCACAATCCTGATATTGCACATTTGATCACGGACCATCCCACGGGCTTAATCTTAAGTTACAACAAAAAAACTTACGGGTTTCAGCCGTGGGAAAGTCGTTTCAACTATCCAGATTGGGGATTTTCTTTTGTTTATCAAGACATGAAAAACGAGTATTTGGGTAAAAACTACGGTTTATATGCGCATTACAATTTCTATTTTCTGAATCGTAACCTAAATTTCAGAATTGGTCAAGGTCTTGCCTACACGACAAATCCATATCATAAAGAGACCAATTATACGAATGGTGCCTACGGCTCCGATTTATTGAGTAGTACCTATTTCATGCTCAATTATAAAAAGGAGAATGTTTATAAAGGATTAGGATTTCAGGCCGGAGTTTCCGTCATTCATTATAGTAATGCTAATGTGAAGGCACCCAATAACTCTACAAACACTTTTGTTTTTAACATAGGTGCCAATTATATGTTCGATTATAAGAGCGAGCCCGACTTTCAGCCTTCTACCGAAAATAAAAAATTCACAGAAAAAATCAAATATAATATTGCGTTTAGAACGGGTGTCAATGAAAGTGATATTGTGGGCATGGGGCAATATCCGTTTTATAATTTCTCCATTTATGCCGATAAGCGCATCAATAGAAAAAGTGCCTTTCAGGTGGGAGCCGATGTGTTTTTTGCACATTTTTTAAAGGAATTGATTTATTATTATTCGGTAGCTATCCTGAGCGCCATGTGGATCCTGATACCGATTATAAGCGTGTGGGTATTTTTGTTGGACATGAATTGTTCATTAATAAGATGTCTTTTATTACCCAATTGGGCTATTACGCTTATTATCCATACGATTTTGAAGGTCGCGTGTATGAAAGAATAGGTTTAAAGCGCTATTTTGGAGATACCTTTTTTAGTGCGCTAACGCTTAAAGCGCATGGTGCGAAAGCGGAGGCCGTAGAGTTTGGTGTGGGCGTGAGGCTTTAGGAAGCATGGAGCACGGAGTTGGAAGCATGAAGTTGAAGAACATGTTTCAAATGCTATCGAAATGTCGTTTTGATGGCGCAAAGACATAAGTGTGCATTTTGAGATAAAATTTTGGAGTGATTGAAAATTTTGACTACATTTAAATATGCAAATTGAAAGAACAAATAAGGAAATTTTAATTCGGTTATCTTCTGAAATCGACTTGATTGGGCTTCAGTGGATTATAGATTATCTAAAGTTCCGCGAAATCGCATCAAAAAGTAAGGTCTCCCAAAAGCAAATTGACGAACTTTCCTCCGAATCTAAATCTTCTTGGTGGAATAAAAATAAAAGTCGGTTTGTAAAGTGAACATCGTAGTTGATACTAATATCATTTTTAGTGGACTTTTAAGCCCCAACGGGACGATAAGCGATCTTTTGCTAAATTCTTCAGAGATATTTAACTTTTACACACCAACTTATCTCATAGATGAACTTGAAAATCACAAGGATAAATTCTTGAGAATCAGCGGGTTTTCGGAGAGTGATTTGGAGTTTCTTCAGCGCAATATTTTTAAAAAGATAGATTTGATTAATTTGGAATTCATTAAAGAAACTACTTGGCGAAAGGCCATCTAACTGACTGAAAATGTGGACGAATTTGATGCGCCGTTCATTGCTCTAGCGCTAGAATTAGATGCGCCACTTTGGACAGGAGATAAGAAGCTAATCACAGGGTTAGCGAAAAAAGGAATAGATTGGATTTTATCGACCGATGTTATTTCTAAAATTCGAACAGAATCATAAAATGCTTTCTGAGATTAACTTTCAAAAATTATTTAGTATCCTTTATTCTTCAAAATTGTTGAAGGTTTTCAAATCACTGTAAGTTTTGGAAATTAATGCTTTAAGCTAAGGGTTTAAAAATTATCCAAAAAATTTAGAATGAAAAAATTTATATACATCCTTATTGCCACGGTATTGCTATCCTGCAATGGCAAGAATGTGCCCGATTGTTTTCAGAATTCCGGAGCTATTGTTCAAAAGGAATTTACGGTGGCAGACTTCAATGAAATTATTGTTTTTGAACGTGTACAGCTCATTCTCAAGGATGCGCCAGAGCAAAAGATTATCGTAGAAACGGGCGAGTATTTAATGGATGAGATTGTGGTCAAAGTAGAAAATGGACAACTCATTTTGAAAGATGAAAATGGATGCAATCTTACTAGAGATTATGGAATTACTAAAATTTACGTCAGTGCGCCCAATATGACCAGCATCAGGTCGAGCACAGGATTGCCAATTTTAAGTGATGGTGTATTAAATTATCCTAATCTATCTTTAATTTCAGAAGATTTTGGGGCAGAAGGACTATATCATACCGTTGGCGATTTTCGATTGGAAGTCAATTGCACGAATTTGAAAGTAACCACTAACAACTTGTCTCATATATTTTTGAGTGGAGCGGTTGAGAATTTGACCATCGGATTTTATTCCGGAAATTCCCGCTTTGAAGGACGGCATCTAATTGCCCAAAACATCAGTATTTTTCAAAGGAGTAGTAATGATATGATACTGAATCCGCAGGTTTCATTAATCGGAGAAATCAGAAGTACAGGGAATGTCATTTTGGTAAATCAACCGCCTGTTGTTGATGTGCAAACGTTTTACTCGGGACGATTAATTGTGGAGTGATTCTTATTTTGCCGTTAATTCTCTAAAAAGACTTTCTAGGTTTTTGTTCTTTTGATTCAGTTGGAGGATTTTCAAACCATTATCGTGCGCGAAATCAAACACGGATGGACGCATGTCTTCTTTGGTAGAAAACGTTAATTCGTAGATGAAATCATGTGTATTTTTGACGGTTTGGATATGCTTTAAACGATTCAAAAAAGCATCTTCCACGCGATAATCAAATTCGACTTCAATAATCTGTTCCTGATCGGCTTTTAATTCTGATAGTTTTTTATCGGCAACAATTTGACCTTTATTGATAATGATGACGCGGTCACAAATGGCTTCGACTTCTTGCATGATATGAGTAGACAAAAAAACCGTTTTTTCTTTTCCTAAGGATTTGATCAAATTTCGGATATCAACCAACTGATTTGGATCCAATCCCGTAGTTGGTTCATCCAAAATCAACACTTCTGGATCGTGCAACAATGCCGTGGCCAATCCCACGCGTTGGCGATAGCCTTTGGAAAGTTGCCCAATTTTTTTATGTGCTTCTGGCGTGAGGCCTGTAAGCTCAATCACTTCATCAATCCGTGTTTTACCAACTTTATAAACATTGGCATTGAATGCTAAATACTCCTTCACATACATGTCTAAATACAACGGATTGTGTTCCGGTAAATAGCCTACCAGTTTCTGAACGTCTAAAGCATTTTTATGAACATCAAAATCATTGACTTTGGCTACGCCTTCAGAAGCATCAATATAAGTAGTCAAAATTTTTATCATGGTCGATTTTCCTGCGCCATTCGGACCTAAAAACCCTACAATTTCTCCTTTATTAATTTTAAAAGAAATAGCATTCAGCGCTTTTTGATCCCCATAAAACTTGGTAAGATGATTGACTTCAATTGACATGATTCAAGATTTTTGCTCAAAAGTAAGCATTTTAGTCATGCAATGAATTAACGAAATCGTTGTAATGAAAAAAGAATTGAAAAAACATTTTGTTTATCCAATTTATTATTTACTTTAGCGAAATCAAATTATGAAAACAATCAATTACACATATCACAGCTTTTTTTATTTCTTTTTTAGCAAAGGGAACGAGGCTTCGTATGTATAATTTATTCACTATAAATTTAATATAAAGGTCTCGATGAAAATCGGGACTTTTTTGTTTTAATAGGTTTTGAGAGTTTGTGAAAATGAATAATAACATTTAAAATTAGTTCCGTTTCGACGGAAATTCCAAAGATATAACATGATAAAATCTGTTGCCATACAAGGAGTTAAAGGGTCGTTTCATCATATCGTCGCCCTCGAGTATTTTAATGATTTGCTAGATGAAATTGATGAGTGTATGACGTTTGATGGCGCTGTACAGAGTGTTCTAACGCATAAAACGGATGCCGTTATTATGGCGATTGAGAACTCTATTGCTGGTTCCATCATCCCTAATTATGCCTTAATTGACGATAATCAATTGCACATTATTGGCGAGCATTATTTGGATATTCAGCATCATTTGATGGGATTGCCAGGGCAGTCCATGGAGGATATTCACGAAGTATATTCGCATCCTATGGCTTTGTTGCAGTGTAAGCAGTTTTTTAAAAAATACCCGCACATTAAGTTGGTGGAAGATAAAGATACGGCTGAGGTAGCACGACGCATTCAGCAAAAACAATTAAAAAACGTCGGTGCCATCGCAAGCCGATTGGCTTCAGAACTGTTCGAATTGGAAATCATTTCAGAGAGTATCCAAACCATCAAACAGAATGAAACTCGTTTTGTCATTGCAAAAACAAGCAATGGCGTTTTACCTGAAAATGAAATCAATAAAGCATCACTAAAATTTACATTGGATCATAAACGTGGCAGTTTGGCGTCTATTTTAAATGTGATGAGTGATTGCCGAATGAATCTTACTAAAATCCAATCCTTACCAAAAATAGAAACGCCTTGGAAGTATGCCTTTTTTGTGGATATTACTTTTGAAGATTACCAAGATTATAAAAAAGCAAAATCAATAATGGAAATAATGGCTCAAGAATTTAAAGTTCTGGGCGAATATAAAAATTCACGACAATGATCACTTTTGCAGATAGATTAAACACTGTTGAAGAGTACTACTTCTCCCAAAAATTGCGAGAAGTGAACTTGCTAAAATCCCAAGGAAAACCTATCATCAATTTAGGAATTGGGAGCCCAGATTTGGAACCGCCGGCGCGTGTCATTTCAGCTATTAAAGAAAGCATGAATGATGCCGTTGCGCATAAGTATCAAAGTTATCAAGGCTTGCCAGAGTTAAGGGAAGCCATTACCGATTTTTATAAGGAACATTATGGCGTCGCCTTAAGTCCATTGACGGAAGTGCTGCCATTAATGGGAAGTAAGGAAGGGATTATGCATATTTCTATGGCATTTTTAAATCCGGGGGATGAGGTGTTGATTCCAAATCCTGGTTATCCAACCTATGCTTCAGTCACGAAATTAGTAGGTGCAAAGCCTGTTTTTTATGATTTGGTGGCGGAGAATGATTGGTGTCCGGATTTGGTAACTTTAGAAAAAAGTGACTTGTCAAAAGTTAAATTGATGTGGGTTAGTTATCCACATATGCCAACGGGAGCAACGGCCAGCAATAAGGTTTTTGAGTCTATTATCGCCTTTGCAAAACGTCATAACATTTTAATCGTCAACGATAATCCGTACAGTTTTGTTTTGAACGAATATCCGCGAAGTATTTTGAAATACAAAGGCGCAAAAGATGTTTGTTTGGAACTTAATTCGTTAAGCAAAACCTTTAATTTGGCAGGATGGCGCGTTGGTATGGTGTTGGGAAATACAGAGTTTATCAATGCCATTTTAAAAGTGAAAAGCAATATGGATTCCGGGATGTTTTACGGAATTCAAAAAGGAGCGATTGAAGCGTTGAAATGTTCAAAAATGTGGTTTACCAGTTTGAACAGCGTTTACGAAGAACGTCGTCAAAAAGTATGGGAACTGGCAAGTGCCTTAAACTGTACTTATGATGAAAACGCGACAGGATTATTCGTGTGGGCAAAATTACCAGCGCATTTAACCTCAGAGATCTTTATTGACAAAGTGTTGAAGGAACATTCCATTTTCATTGCGCCAGGCACCATATTTGGTAGCAACGGCGAAGGTTATATCCGATTTTCGTTATGTGCGCCATTGGAAGAGTTGCAAGACGCGATATCTAGAGTCAATTGAGTTTGCAGTGTTCAGTAACAGTTTGCAGTAATAGTAAACAGTAGGATTTATAGTAAGTAAGAAAGCCCCATCAGGGCGACATCTTTATAGCATCCATTTGAACGACATATTCGTAGCCACATATTTATAAAATAATTCGTTTTAAACGAAAAGCCCCAGGAGGGCGATATATTAATAGAATGAAAAACATATACATCATAGGGGTTGGATTGATTGGAGGGAGTTTGGCTCTTGACATTAAAAAACACGATCCTAAAGTAAAGATTTTCGGAATTGATCATAATGAAAATCATTTGGACGAAGCGTTACAGCTTAACGTCATTGATGCCAAAGCCACATATGAGGATTTGAAAAATGCCGATTTGGTCATTTTATCCATTCCTGTTGACGCGGCAGTTAATGAAGTTGTCAAAGTATTGGACCTGGTTTCTGACGATGCTTTGGTTATGGACGTCGGTTCAACTAAAGCGGTAATTTGCAAAGCGATAGAGGATCATCCAAAGCGTCGTAATTTTTTGGCAGCCCATCCTATTGCGGGAAC
>NZ_JBDSLS010000243.1:0-4443 GCF_039916245.1 Gelidibacter sp. | reverse complement strand
TCAACTTCAATAATCCAGAATTTGGTATGTAAATGCTGATGCGAAAGTTTGTGCACAATGTCCTTACTATTATATAGACTAAATTCAAAAGGAGCGTCCTTAAATAAAGACTGTATAAAAGGATGCTTTTTAAAGTCGGCCATCTTTAGTTTCTGCTCTGTTTCCAATAATGGGAATTGATAGAGGTTTTGCCAAATTCCTTTTGTTGTCCTTTTGTGGAAAATGGTTTTTTTGTCTGTGGATAATAGGACAAGAAAATTAAAGTGTTTGGTACTAACCTTTGTTTTGTTCAATTTAACTGGTAACACCTCTGTTTTGTTTTTCTGAAGAGCTACACAACTCTCATTTAAAGGACAAATAGTACAATTCGGATTTTTGGGCTTGCATTGAATGGCGCCAAACTCCATAATAGCTTGATTATAGTCTGACGGATTTTGGTGATCCATCAAAGACGTCGCCAGTGTTTTAAATTCTTTAATGCCTTGTGTTGAATTTATGGGCGTGTCAATCCCAAAGTAACGTGACAATACTCTATATACATTGCCATCTACAACGGCGGTCGGTTCATTAAAACAAATGGAGGCGATCGCGCTAGCCGTATAGTCGCCCACGCCTTTTAATTTTAAGAGCTCTTTATAGGTGTTTGGGAAAATACCATTCAGTTCATTGGCAATATATTTTGCCGAGGTATGCAAATTGCGAGCTCGAGAGTAATAGCCTAAGCCCTGCCAAAGTTTTAAAACGTCCTCTTCCTGAGCGTGGGCAAGGTCAAAAACTGTTGGGTATTTGTCAACAAATGCTTCGTAATAGGGTAGGCCTTGCGCTACTTGTGTTTGTTGTAAGATTATTTCCGATAACCAGATATTGTACGGATTTTTGGTATTTCGCCAAGGCATCTCCCGCTTATGCTCTGAATACCAAATAGTTAATGTCTTGTTAAAATTCATCTTTTTTTTGTAATTCTCGACAAAAATAAAGCTTTACACCCTTAAATTTTAATTAATTAGGTTTGAAATATTGAAATTAAAATGACTATATTTGCATCCCTTATAATTAATAGATAAACCCTAAAATTAGTAACAATGACAAAAGCTGATCTAGTAGCAAAGATTTCTGAGAGATTAGGAATGGAAAAAGGAGATGTCCAAGCAACAGTTGAAACGTTCATGGAGGAAGTCAAAACATCTTTGGAAGGTGGAGATAACGTGTATTTAAGAGGTTTTGGAAGCTTTATTATCAAAACAAGAGCTGAGAAAACTGGAAGAAATATTTCAAAAAACACCACTATCAAAATACCAGCACACAACATTCCAGCATTTAAGCCTGCAAAAGTATTTGTAGAAAGCGTTAAATCTAATGTTGAAGTTGAGACAGTACTTAAGTAGAGTAAAGCATTAAAGGAAATATTAATTTAAAAAAGACTTGATTTATGCCAAGTGGTAAAAAAAGAAAGAGACATAAGGTAGCGACGCATAAGCGTAAAAAACGTAGACGCGCTAACCGTCACAAGAAAAAGAAATAAACTGAAAAAGTAGTTAAAAAACTACTTTTTCGTTTTTTTTACAGTAACGTTCTTTGATATGAAATTTAGGTTGTGCCACTGGTTGTGGCTAGCTTAAATTTACCGGAATTACCCCGATAGTTTATCGGGAATCCTGTGTCAAAAAATTTAGTATAATCCATCTGTTTTGATGTCTATCACAACGGATTTAAATTAACAACATGGATAAAGAATTAATTATTCGTTCGAGTTCAGATTTTGTTGATTTTGCCTTATTAAAAGATGGAAAACTTATTGAATTACATAAAGATGAAGAGGATAACAATTTTTCGGTTGGCGATGTGTTTATTGCCAAAATCCGAAAAGCTGTTCCTGGACTAAATGCTGCATTTGTTAATGTAGGGTATGAGAAAGATGCATTTTTGCATTATCATGATTTAGGGCCAAAATTACCTTCACTTTTAAAATTCGTAAAACGTGTAAGCACAGGGAAACACACAGATTTTCTACTCAAAAACTTTCAGTTTGAAAAGGATATTGATAAAGATGGCAGCATTGCCGATGCCTTAAAGTCTAATCAATCCCTCTTAGTACAAATTGTAAAAGAACCTATTTCAACCAAAGGACCTCGCATTAGTAGCGAGTTGTCAATTGCCGGAAGGTATATTGTTTTGGTACCGTTTTCCGATCGGATTTCTATTTCTCAAAAGATAGAATCTAAAGAGGAAAAAGATCGTTTAAAACGATTGGTCAAAAGCATTACGCCTAAAGGATTTGGCGTCATTGTCCGAACCGTTGCTGAAGGTAAAAAAGTGGCCGAGTTAGACACCGATTTGCAGAATTTATTGGGCCGTTGGACAGCAATGTGCAAAAAGCTTAATAAAGCCCCTCATCCAAGTAAGGTACTTGGAGAAATGAACAAAGCGTCCTCAATTTTGAGGGACATTTTTAATGATTCGTTCTCAAGTATTGTTGTGGATGATGAGGAACTTTATATGCAAGTCAAAGATTATGTGCATCAAATTGCACCAAAAAAGGAATCGATTGTGAAACATTATCAAAATAATGTACCAATTTTTGAAAAACATGGTATTGAGAGACAAATCAAGACCTCATTCGGACGTACAGTATCTATGGCAAAAGGTGCGTATATTGTGATAGAACACACCGAAGCACTCCATGTGATTGATGTGAACAGTGGGAATCGATCCAACAAAGAAAAAAATCAAGAGGATACTGCCTTGGAAGTCAACATGATTTCAGCTACAGAAATTGCCCGTCAATTGCGTTTACGCGATATGGGAGGAATTATTGTAATCGATTTTATTGACATGTCCGACGCAGAGAATCGGAAAAAACTGTACAATCATCTTCGTGACGAAATGAAGGATGATAAAGCAAAGCATAAGATATTACCTCCTAGCAAATTTGGTCTGATACAAATTACCAGACAAAGAGTGCGACCAGAAAGGAATATTGAAACAAAAGAAGAAAACCCAAATGTTGGCGGTGAGGATATTGAAGCACCTATTAAGGTGATCCAAAGAATCCAGCAAGACATGGAGCGGATTTTCAAAAAAGACTACAAAAAGGTGACCTTAAACACACATCCTTTTATAGCGGCCTTTTTGACCAAAGGATTCCCATCCATTAGGTCAAAATGGTTTTTAGAACATAAAAAATGGGTAAAAATTTTACCTAGAGATGCTTACACATATCTTGAATACCATTTTTATGATAAAAATGGAGACAAAATCAATTAGTATTAAAACCTCTTTTCATACCGATGTCATCGGAACGGAAAGGGGTTTTTTATTTTCAAAAAAGTGCTCCTTGTTTTTTTGATTCTTCTCTAAAAACTTTAAAAATATTTATACTTCAGTATTATTATATTTTTTCAAGAGCTGGATTATCATGCTGATATCCAGTGGCTAGGATGTTTTGGTGATCTGTAATTAGTAAATTCAGAAGTTATGAATTAATTTTTAGTTGAACTTTCTTACATTTTAAAAGCAACCTTTTCAAGTTTCCTGCATCTTATAAATGAACTTAAAAACTACAAAATTTAAAAAACATGAAAAAATCAAATTTTATGATCAAATCTTTAATGGGAATAGCCGTACTTTTTATGGTAAGCTGTAATTCTGATGATAGTATTTCTTGTCCAGCGGACTTAACCGGTGCTTTGAATGCTACTGAAACTGAGTTTTCTGGAACTTGGATTTTTACTGGGATGATGGCAGAGGAAGCCATTGACATTACGGACGATAAAACAGATAATCCAAACAAGGATGTTTTTGCTCAATACAGTGCTTGCGATCGTGATTTAGTTTATAGTTTCAACAGCGATAGAAAATATTCGCTTAAACAAGGTTCTTTAGCATCAGACTGTAATAACAAGGAATCATTAGCTGGAACATGGAGTTTAACGGCTGACAATGCTTTGACTTTTGTTGCTAATTGTGCGTCTCAGACTACAAAAATTGTAATGGGTGAAGAAGGTGATACCTTCTCTTATTCGTCTACTTTGACTTTCCGTGATGTTTCTGGTCTTGTGAAGACTACTAAGGTAACATTTACCTATACGAAACAAGAACAAAATGAAACTCCTCAATAATGTGAATTGAGTTAATCTTAATACATTAAAAGTAAAAAGCGGATCGTATGTGATCCGCTTTTTTTTTTGGTTAAAACCTAGTAGCTTTATGCTGAAGGGTTGGGAATCTCATTATGGACTTTCTCAATAGCATCCAAAACCTCTGAACTTAAGTTGAGATAGATGCTGTCAATGTTTTCTTTAAGTTGGACTAAATTAGTTGCACCAATAATATTACTGGTCACAAAAGGCTGTTGGGTTACAAAGGCCAAAGACATCTGCGCTAAAGATAAATTGTGATTATAAGCAATAGCAAGGTAGCGTTTTGTTGCTTCTGTACATTGTG
>NZ_JBDSLS010000242.1:0-4115 GCF_039916245.1 Gelidibacter sp. | reverse complement strand
ACCGTGTTGATGTGCCTATGGTACGTCAAAATTTTGGAAGTGATCCAGCTTCTGTTGCTTTTGACACCATCAAACGCGGCGTTGAACTTAATGCTGATGTGATTATTATTGATACCGCTGGACGTTTACACAATAAAGTCAATTTGATGAACTAGTTGACTAAAATTAAACGTGTCATGCAAAAAGTAATAATAGATGCACCTCACGATGTGCTTTTGGTATTGGATGGTTCTACGGGGCAAAATGCTTTCGAGCAAGCGAAACAATTCACAGCTGCTACTGAAGTCACTTCATTAGCCGTCACAAAACTCGATGGAACAGCCAAAGGTGGTGTGGTCATCGGCATTTCTGACCAGTTTCAAATTCCAGTAAAATACATAGGTGTTGGAGAAGGGATTGACGACTTGCAAGTTTTCAATAAATTTGAATTTGTAGATTCGTTTTTTAAATAGCCTAATTCCTGCGAAATCGAAGATTCACGAATTCGATAAAAAATAAGAATTTATGAGTAAGGCAGGAAACCTTTAGGTTCAGCGAAGCTAATCTTGATGTTCAACTGCATTGCTTTGTTTATTAAGCCGTTGTTGGTGTTTTCCACCAATAACATTCATTTGGACGGCATTATTTCTTACTCTATTTCCAATTAGCATCCAAAAATTTTTGACTCTATGCCGTTGTTGGTGTTTTCCACCAACAACATTGATGTGGGCGGCAAATGTATTTTACTCTATTTCCATTAGCTTCTAAAAAGTTTGACACAAATTTCATAAATTTTCACGGACTTACTCATTCCACCGTTGTTGGTGTTTTTCTCCCGTTGTTGGTGTTTTCCACCAACAACGTGCTCCGTTTTTAGATGATTTCTGATATTTCAAAACTTACTTCATGCTAAACAACCACTTTATCCAAACCTCAATCTCAATGTAACCTAGTTTTTCAGTATTTTTAAATAAAAAATACCCACGATGAAACCATTTCTACTCTCTGTGATTGTTCTGCTAATGTCTTCTTGTAAAAATTCCGAAAACAAAAAAGAGGATAATGAGAAGCCTTCTCAAGATATCAGTGCTATTTCAACCAAGGATTTTACAGAGTTTAAAGTCTTGGATTCCAAATTTATCGACAACTCGAAACTTTGGGAGCCGTTCAATAAGGATTTAAGCGATTTTACAGAAGAAAAATACAGCGCCTTAAAACTGTTAATTTTAGAACAGGACATTCCAGCGCTACAACAGCATATCCAAGATGGAAAATTGTCTTATGAAGATCTGACGAAATTCTATCTCTATCGCATTCGAAAATTTGATCGTGAAAATGACTTGTCGTTAAACTCAGTCATTGCTTTGAATCCCAATGTTATTTCGGAAGCCAAACAGAAAGACAACGATCTCAAGAACAAGATGCGTAAACATTCGGTTTTCGGAATGCCGATTCTGTTAAAGGATAATATCAATACTTCTGAAATGCCAACCACTTCTGGAGCTGTGGCATTTCAAAATAATAACACGACTACCGATGCTTTCATTGTAGAACGGTTAAAAGAGCAAGGCGCACTGATTTTGGGAAAAGCCAATTTAAGCGAATGGGCTTATTTCTTTTGCGGCGATTGCCCAAGTGGCTATAGTGCGATAGGCGGTCAAACCTTAAATCCTTACGGTCGTAAAACGATGGATACTGGTGGCTCCAGTTCAGGAAGTGGGGCTGCGGTTGCTGCCAATTTTTGTGTGGCAGCTATTGGCAGTGAAACCTCAGGCTCTATTTTGTCGCCATCAAGTCAAAATTCTATCGTCGGGTTAAAACCAACCATCGGTTTATTGAGTAGAACTGGGATTGTACCCATTTCTTCAACTTTAGATACGCCTGGGCCAATGGCTAAAAACGTAATGGATACGGCTATTGTTTTAGACGCTATGTTAGGCTATGATGAGAACGACTCAAAATCCGTTACTTTAAAATCCGAAACCAGTTCTTATTATGATGCTATTCTTAAAGGAAATAACTTGGAAGGCAAACGCTTTGGAGCTTTTAAGGAATTGATGAAAGATTCTTTATATGTGCGGGCGATTTCCGATCTGAAAACTAAAGGTGCGCTAATCATTGAAATTGATGAGGATAAAGTAGAATTGCCAGGTTTTTTAAGACTTTTAAATTTGGATATGCAAAACGACTTTTCGAACTATATTAAATCTTCCGGAGATCCTAAACTGACCATAAAATCAGTGGCAGACGTGATGGCGTTTAATGAAAAGGATTCTCTAGCGAGAATGCCGTATGGACAAAACCTATTCGCCGGAATCGTGGCCGATTCTGCTACTGACAAAGAATTTTATGAGATCAAAAACACCCTGAAAACTAATGGCAGATTGTTTTTTGATGCTGCCATGAAAAAACACCATTTAGACGGATTTTTGTCCATAAATAACTTTCATGCTGGTTTTGCAGCAGTGGCTGAATATCCTGCTATTACAGTGCCGATGGGTTATTCTGGAAGTGGCGAACCAGAAGGATTGACCTTTATCAGTAAACCCTTTTCTGAAAAGCTTTTATTAGGTTGGGCCTATACTTACGAACAAGTTTCGAAAAGACGTGTTGCTCCTAAAAATTATAATTAATTCGTAGAGCATTTGTTTTGGTTTAAATACAAAAGATCAGATTTCAGATCGCTATTGTGCGGAAAAGAATTAAGACCGCTCCGCTGTTAGAACCAAGAACAAAGACAAATACGTAAGTAATTGAAAATATGGGATGTAAAAGTCATAATTAGAATGGATTAAGATGTTTTAGAAATAGTTTTCAAAAATCTAGAAATGAAGGAGATTGAGGATCAAAAACGTTGAAAGAACTTTATTGATCAGTATTCTTAGAAGGTCAACGCAACTTTAATCGGACAACAATGATTTCAGATATAGGATTCTGTTTTATTTACATTGCGATCTTTGCGCTCATCTTTGCGTCCTTGCGGTTAAAAAATCAAACGCAAAGGACGCAAAGGTTTTTCGCAAAGATCGCAAAGTTATAGATCTCAACTTTAAATTCAACTTCGATTTCGCCTCCGCAAAGGCATCGGACGGGCAGGCAATTTTCCACCTTCACAAAAGTTACGGACGTGCAAGCAACTTCAATTTGAATTTCAACTTCAATTTCAACTTCATTTCCGTATCTTTGCACACTTAATTTTTTTGGAATATGAGAACGAAGTCGATTAAAAAGAACCGGATCAATGTCGTGACCCTTGGTTGTAGCAAGAACGTATATGACAGTGAAGTCCTTATGGGCCAACTTAAAGCGAGTGGAAAAGATGTGGTGCATGAAGAGGAAGGTAATATCGTCGTGATCAATACCTGTGGCTTTATCAATAATGCCAAAGAAGAAAGTATCAACACCATCCTTGATTTCATGCAGAAAAAGGAAGATGGCGAAGTGGATAAAGTCTTTGTTACTGGCTGTTTAAGTGAGCGTTACAAACCAGATTTGCAAAAGGAAATCCCCAATGTGGACCAATATTTTGGAACTACCGAATTACCTGCTTTACTAAAAGCTTTAGGTGCCGATTATAAACACGAACTTATTGGCGAGCGTTTGACCACGACTCCAAAAAACTATGCGTATTTGAAAATTGCCGAAGGTTGTGACCGACCATGCAGTTTTTGTGCCATTCCGTTAATGCGTGGAAAACATAAAAGTACGCCGATCGAAAATTTGGTGCTTGAAGCAGAAAAATTAGCAGCCACTGGTGTGAAAGAGCTAATTCTAATCGCTCAGGATTTAACCTATTACGGACTCGATTTATACAAAAAGAGGAGTTTAGCTGAATTGCTTGAAGCTCTTGTAAAAGTGGAAGGCATTGAGTGGATCCGATTGCATTATGCATTCCCGACAGGTTTCCCTATGGATGTTTTAGACATCATGAATAGAGAGGCTAAAATCTGTAATTATTTAGATATTCCCTTACAACATATTTCCGATCATATTCTTAAAAGCATGCGTCGTGGAACCACGAAGGAAAAAACGACCAATCTTATCAAGGAATTTAGAAAAACAGTTCCAGAAATGACAATCAGAACCACCTTAATCGTTGGTTATCCTGGAGAAACTGATGAAGATTTTCAGGAATT
>NZ_JBDSLS010000241.1:0-20409 GCF_039916245.1 Gelidibacter sp. | reverse complement strand
AAAAAGTGCCTTCGTTATTGTACTTCAAACCTGAGAGGTTTTCATCCGGAAGCGATGGGACTTTCAAGTTTTTTATGCCGGCACCAAATCAAAGACATAGCGATTGAGTTTTCTTAAAGTTTCAATCTTGTCGCCCGTATTGATCAGTAAGGAAATATTGTTGCTGCTTCCACCATAAGAAATCATTCTGACGTTGACATCTTGTAAAATTTGGAATAATTTAGGTGTGTCTGGATGGTAAACAATATGGTTTCCCACTAGACAAACTATCGTTCGAAAACTATCAACTTCCACCAACGCAAATTTTTCCAACTCCGCGACGATTTCATTAAGATTTTTGGTGTCATCAATCGTTAGTGATATCGCAATTTCTGAAGTTGTGATCATATCAATGGACGTTTCGTATTTCTCAAAAATCTCAAACACTTTTTTCAAGAATCCGTGTGCCAATAACATTCTGGCAGATTTTATTTTAATGGCGGTAATCCCATCTTTGGCGGCAATGGCTTTGATGCCTTCGCCATGGACTTGATTGGTAATCAGTGTGCCATGATCTGATGGCGAATTTGTGTTTTTTAAACGCACCGGAATGTCTAAATCCCTTACAGGTATAACGGTTTGAGGATGTAAAATTTTGGCTCCAAAATAGGCCAACTCCGCTGCTTCGTCAAAACAGAGGTTGGAAATCGCATGAGTTTCTGGGACAAAACGCGGGTCGTTATTATGAAAGCCGTCAATGTCAGTCCATATTTGAACTTCTTCGGCATGTAAAGCGGCACCGATAATGGTGGCCGTATAATCGCTTCCGCCGCGTTGTAAATTTGCGATATGGCCGTCAGCATCCAAACAGATAAAGCCTTGGGTGATGTAAATGTCAGCATTCGGAAGTTCGTTGATGATGCGATTAAAATTCTGACGGATGTAAAAATTATCAGGTTCGTTAAATTTATCAATGCGCATAAATTCAAGGGCAGGCAATAAACAAACATTCAGGCCTTCTTGTTTTAAAAATCTACTAAAAATAAAGGTAGATAGCAATTCGCCTTGCGCAACGATTTTATTGGATAAGAAAGTTGTGTAGTTGACATTTACCGATGCTTTAAGCATATCGAAAATAGAATTTATATAAGTGTCCACTTCAGATCTTAATTCATTGTGATGGATTAATTGACTAACCGTCAACTTATAATTTTGATGCAATTCAGAAATTTGCTCCAAAGCATTTTCTATCTCCTTAAACTTGATGCAATCGGCAATGGTAAGCAAAGCATTTGTGGTTCCTGACATGGCAGATAGTACCACGACTTTGCGCTGGCCATCGTTGATGATGTTTTTGACATTGGTCATACTTTCTATGGACCCAACTGACGTTCCTCCAAATTTTAAAACAAGCATATTTTTAGTTTTTGATGGAGCGAAATTAAACGTAACATATCTTACGACCATAAAAATTAAAAATTTTGACTAATTTTACACAAAATGTTATATAGTTAACAAATGAGAACGATTACAGCTTGTGTCCAAGAGATTTTGATTGCACAACCCTTTTTAGAAGAGGCTTTATCCAGAGGTATTATTAACTATTCTGCTTTGGCCGAAGAATTGGTGGATACTATTGGGGAAATGCTAAAAAAACCGGTTAAATCGGGTGCCATAATGATGGCGTTGCGGAGATATCAACCGCCTATCGATTTTGGGAATTCATTAAAACTCAAGCGCGTCATTCAGAATCTGGGAGATATTACGGTAAGATCAAATTTGACCGATTTCACATTTCAAAACTCGCAAACCCTAAGTCATAGCCATTCCAAGATTTTGGAGCAGATGGATGGTTTTTCTAATGTGTTTTATGCATTTACAAGAGGAATTTACGAAAGCAATATCATCATCTCAACCTCTCAGAAGCACAATGTTCTGAAGAGTTTTGAGGACGAAGTTTTATTGGGAGAAAAGGCGGAGTTGTCAGCCATTACCATTAGTTTGCCTTCTGATAATTCCAAAGTAACCGGACTTTACTATCAAATCTTTAAACGTTTGGCTTGGGAAGGCATCGCGCTCTACGAAGTGGTGTCCACAACCAATGAGTTTACCATTTTGGTAGAGGACGAAGTCGTTGACAAGGCCTTTTCGGTTATGAAGCGTTTGAAGAATTAAATTTTTTATACATATTCAGAAGTACGAACATCAAAATAGACGGTAATACCCAACCGAGATTGAATTTCCCCAATGGGATCACCTCAATGATGGCGTTGATCGTATCTGAAGGCATCAATATTTTTACAAAATCAGGAATGCTGAAAATAAAACTAACGATGACCACGCCTCTAAAAACTAAAGCTGAGGCATATTTCTCCGGAATGATATTCAGTAAGATTAAAATAATGGTAATAGGATAGATGAACATCAGTGCAGGAATGGCGATGTCAATAATAAATGCGACATCAAATTGCCCCATGACGACGCCCAGCAAACTTCCAATGATTGCGGTAATCGTGTAAGCGGTTTGTGAATTTTTAAACACGCCTTTAAAGTAGTCGGCGGTGCCGGTCACAATTCCGACTGCAGTTGTAAAACAAGCTAAGCCAATTAATATACTCAATAAACCAGCACCAGCGCTTCCGAGGGTTTTGTTACCCAAACCGAGAAGCAGTTCTGATCGGCTCACATCAAAAGGGAATTCTGTATTATTTAAGGATCCTGCTAAAATAAGTCCGGTATAGATGATGAAGAGTCCAAAACCGGCCAACAATCCAGATTTGAAAATGAGCTGTTTTTTTTCGGTTGAAGAACCGGGATAATTTAAATTGATAGAGATAATCAAAACGGCACCAACGACCAATGCTGCAACGGCATCAAAGGTTTGATAACCTTCCATGATCCCATCCACCAAAGGCGTATTAAATTGGGAAGGCTGAATCGCGTCGGGTGACGAGAATATGGCAATGCCAATAATGGCCAATAAGATTACAATTATAATAGGTGTTAGGTATTTGCCTAGGAGGTCTAAAACTTTTGAGCGGTTCATTGCAAAAATGAACACTAAGACGAAGTAAAACGTACTCGTGAGTAAGCTACTGCTGTTAAAAAATGGAGCAATAGCCATTTCATGAGTTACAGATGCTGTGCGAGGAGACGGCAGTACAATACAAATTCCGTACACTAACAGGCAGAAGATACTGCTGAAAAGAGGCGATACTTTTTTACCGAAATCGTACATCGTCCCTTGTAATTTGGCATGTGCTATAATTCCAAAAATAGGAATGGCGACTGCCGTAATTACAAATCCGAGGGTTACCAATAGCCAATCTGGGCCGGCGTTGAAACCTAAGTATGGCGGCAATATTAAATTTCCAGCTCCAAAAAACATGGAAAATAAGGCGAAGCCAGTAACGAGTATATCTTTGGTTTTATTCATCTGAAAATTAATGATAATGTGATCGAGCTTTTTACTTCAAGATTCAAACTCTTTATATCTTTGCCGAATATAGTTTAAAATGATTTTAGAATACAAAGACATCCCCGTTTTTTATAATGATGAAGGTCAAGGAAAGGTCTTGGTACTGCTTCATGGTTTTCTGGAAACTTCTGTAATGTGGGAAAATCTGGTTTCAGATATTAAAGATAGCTACAGACTTATTACCATCGATTTATTGGGACACGGACAAACGGGTTGCTTGGGATATATCCACACCATGGAGATGATGGCTGAAGCGGTTGTGGCTGTTTTAAATCATTTGAAAATCAAAAAATCATTTTTCATTGGACATTCTATGGGCGGTTATGTGGCTTTGGCACTTGCTGAAACTTATCCTAAACGCATTGATGGACTTTGCTTGTTGAACTCCACGCCTTTTGCAGATAGTCCAGAGCGTCAAATTAACCGGGATCGTGCTATAAAAGCAGTAAAGCATAATCACAAGAATTTTATAA
Organism: Gelidibacter sp.; assembly: GCF_039916245.1. GTDB lineage: Bacteria > Bacteroidota > Bacteroidia > Flavobacteriales > Flavobacteriaceae > Gelidibacter. The sequence goes on along the minus strand of NZ_JBDSLS010000241.1, from coordinate 16,479 downwards.
GAATGTCCATTGTGAATTTGTTCAGCCCAGACAACAGATTACAGTTTGTCGAGGAAATCGAATTTATAAAGTTAGTGGCCATGAAATTACCTTTACAAGGCATTGTGGCCGCTTTGGAAGGTATGAAAATAAGGAAAGATAGAAGTTTAGTTCTGAAACAAATGACTGCTCCCAAAATCGTTCTTTTGGGTGAGAAAGATCCTGTTTTGGAATATGATAGCCTAACTGCTCAATTATCAGTTTTAGGGATTGAAATTAGTGGATTTTCAGGTGGACATATGTCACACATCGAAAATAAAAATGAATTAGCTTACAAAATAATGCAATTCATCGAAAATTAATGTCTTTAGGCGTTTATTTTTGATTTAATTTCGTAAGTTAGGAGCTTCTAACAACTACAGCCATGAAAAAAAACAGTACTGCCCCAGCTCCTATGAAGCTTTATTGCAGCCTTTTTGGTCACAATTACGAAGTTACAAAAAAGGTCACTTCACATGTTAAAGAATACACGTGTAAGTGTTGCAAAAGACAATTGACCACCAACAGTGACGGAGATTTGACAGAGTTGACGCCTAAGTTTCAAGAAATCAATTCTATTTTGGAAGAAATGTATTTACGCAGAATGGAGCGTTCACCAGAAAGTGTTTAGTCCATCGATTTATTAAACGTTAAGATTGACATATAGTTGTGATTTTTATATATTTAGCTATCCTCTAAATAATAATAAAAACTTAATAGCAATTGAAGACCGTTTTTCTGTTCCTTCTTTGGACATAACTCTGTTGTGTATAAATGTGCGAATTGCCATGCTCAAATGACCACTAATAGCAATGTAGAACTTACTCCGCTAACGCCAAAGTTTAAGGAAATCAATTCAACTCTTAAACTTATCCATAAAAAACGAAAATTTAAAGGGATGGAAGGCTTGCTCGTTTTTGAGCACTAATTCTAGTATATAAAATTCGAACTTCTGTTTTCTATTATTTTTAACAAATAGCATATAATCTTTTCGAATAAAATTCGTTTTGATTGCAGTCTCCTTTGTAATCAAATCTCGAGTTTTGAAAAACCTATATTGCAGTTTATTTAATCACAAGTATGTTGTAAAAAACGACATTACTAAGTTCGTCAAGGAATACGTCTGTTTAAATTGTGGGAAAGAATTAACCACGAGCGATCAGGGAAAACTTATTCCATTGACCGATAAAAGACGGGAAATCAATAAAGAGCTAAAAAGTCTCTACAATAAAAGACGTAAACTTAAGCAAAAGGTTTATTGATCCTTTAATGGATTCCAACCTTTGGCAATTAACGGAATAAGCGTCTCTCCGCGCGTTATCAAATGCATCCCGTTTTCTTTTTCAGTCATATAACCAATAACCGTCAAATTAGGATTGCCTTTAATCTTAAGGAAATCATCTTGCGAGATGGTCATTAATAATTCATAGTCTTCGCCACCATTTAAGGCAATCGTGGTGCTATCAATATTAAATTCTTCGCAGGTAGAAATCACTTGTGGGTCGAGTGGAATCTTATTTTCGTATAAGGCAGCGCCTACGTTGCTTTGCTTGCATAAATGAATGATTTCTGAAGAAAGTCCATCGCTAACATCAATCATCGAAGTAGGTTTCACTTTCAAATCTTTCAAAAGTTTCACGATATCTTTTCGAGCTTCTGGTTTTAGTTGACGCTCCACAATGTAGGCGTATGGATCTAAATCAGGCTGATTGTTTGGATTGACTTTGAAGACTTCTTTTTCGCGTTCTAAAATTTGGAGTCCCATATATGCACCACCTAAATCGCCAGTGACCACTAATAAGTCGTTCGGTTTTGCGCCACTTCTGTAAACAACATCGTTTTTATTAACTTCCCCAATCGCGGTAATAGAAATAATTAATCCGGTGGTAGAAGAGGTGGTGTCGCCACCAATAACATCCACATCATAAGCTTTCGCTGCAGTTTCAATACCTGCATAAAGTTCTTCAAGAGCTTCTAAAGGGAATCGGTTGGAGATCGCAATCGACACCGTTACCTGCGTTGCATTGGCATTCATAGCATAAACATCCGATAAATTAACCATAATGGCCTTGTAACCCAAATGTTTTAACGGCATGTAACTTAAATCAAAATGCACATGTTCTACCATTAAGTCGGTAGTCACAACTATCTGTTTGGACTTGAATTCTAAAACAGCAGCATCATCGCCTATCCCTTTGATGGTCGATTTCTGGTTGATCTCAAAATGTTCGGTCAAATGCTCTATAAGGCCAAATTCGCCTAATTCACTAATGGAGGTACGCGTCTGATTTTTATCTTCTATCATACTGCAAATTTAGGGATATGGCTGACAAAATGCGAAACAATTGAATAAAAAAATAACCGCTTGAATATCGAAAAAATCAATCCGTCTATTTCGGATTATAATGAAGACTTGCATGGGAATGGCCTAGTAATATTGTATATTTGTGCTCTATTTAGAAATAATCTTAATAACGAATGATAAAAGTATCTGAAACGGCTAAGAAAAAAGTCATCGAATTGATGAGTGAAGATGGCTTTGACTATGCAACCGACTTTGTACGCGTTGGTGTGAAAAGTGGTGGTTGTTCCGGTTTATCATATGATCTGAAGTTTGATAAATCACAAAAAGACGAGGATAAAATTTTTGAAGATAATGGTGTCAGAATTATTATTGACAAGAAAAGCTTTTTATACCTTATTGGTACAACCCTTGAATATTCAGGAGGTTTGAATGGTGCGGGTTTTGTATTTAATAATCCAAATGCAAATCGTACGTGCGGATGTGGAGAGTCTTTCTCTCTATAAGTTCATCGCAATCTTCCTAAGGGAAGGAATTGAATAAATAATGATAATGAAAATGACATGACGAAATTAACGAAATATACAGAAGACGATTTAAGAGAAGAATTAAAAACCAAGGAATATGAGTACGGGTTTTATACCGATATAGAATCAGATACGTTTCCTCCGGGATTAAATGAAGATGTTGTCAGAGGTATTTCTCTTAAAAAAGAAGAGCCAGAATGGATGACCGAATGGCGTTTGGAAGCATTCCGAGCGTGGGAGAAGATGGTGGAGCCAGAATGGGCGAATGTTCATTATGAAAAACCAGATTTCCAAGCCATTTCTTACTATTCAGCACCCAATACCAAACCAAAATACGACAGCTTGGATGAAGTAGATCCAGAATTATTGGAGACTTTCAAGAAGTTGGGTATATCTATGGATGAGCAAAAAATGCTCGCAGGGGTAGCTATGGATGTCGTTATTGACTCCGTTTCAGTAGCAACAACCTTTAAAAAATCATTGAACGAAAAAGGAATTATTTTCTGTTCGATTAGTGAAGCGATTAGAGAGCACCCAGAATTAGTTAGAAAATATATTGGTACCGTGGTACCTCAAAAGGATAATTTTTATGCGGCATTAAACTCTGCGGTCTTTAGTGATGGAAGTTTCTGTTATATTCCTAAAGGGGTTCGTTGCCCAATGGAATTGTCAACTTACTTCCGAATTAATCAAGCGGGGACAGGACAATTTGAAAGAACGCTTCTTATTGCCGATGAAGGGAGCTATGTTAGTTATCTAGAAGGTTGTACAGCGCCAAGTCGTGATGAAAATCAATTGCATGCAGCCGTCGTGGAATTAATTGCGATGGACGATGCAGAAATTAAATATTCTACCGTCCAAAACTGGTATCCAGGAAACGCTGAAGGAAAAGGCGGGGTTTTCAACTTTGTAACTAAAAGAGGGATTTGTGAAAAGAATGCAAAAATCTCATGGACACAAGTGGAAACTGGTTCTGCCGTAACTTGGAAATATCCAAGTTGTATTTTAAAAGGCGATAATTCAGTGGGCGAATTTTACTCAATTGCCGTGACTAATAATCATCAGCAGGCAGATACTGGAACAAAAATGATCCATTTGGGTAAAAACACCCGATCGACCATTATCTCTAAAGGTATTTCTGCTGGAAAATCTCAAAACTCATACAGAGGCTTAGTTCAAATTGGCGCAAGAGCTGAAAATGCACGTAATTTCACGGAATGTGATAGTTTATTAATGGGTAATGAATGTGGTGCACATACCTTCCCATATATTGAAGTGAAAAATAAAACAGCAAAAATAGAACACGAAGCCACGACCAGTAAAATTGGTGAAGACCAAATTTTCTATTGCAACCAACGTGGTATCGATACTGAAAAAGCCATTGCACTTATCGTAAACGGTTTTAGTAAAGACGTGTTGAACAAATTGCCGATGGAATTTGCCGTTGAAGCACAAAAATTATTGGAAATAAGTTTAGAAGGATCTGTTGGATAGAAAATCCTTCGTTCTCACTGAGCTTGTCGAAGTGAAGGCAGGAAACCTTTAGGTTCAGCGCAGCTAATCTATAAACCATCATATAAATAAAGTCTGATTGCCAGTGAAAAACCAAATTGCCATTTTATTTATAGCTACATTATTTATAAGCTGTAAAAACGATTCGAAATCTGAAGTTTCTTTGGACGACAGTCGAGATGGACTTAGTGTTAGAGAAATTTCAGGCAATTTTACCTATTTCGCTGATGCCGCTGTTTTTCAAACCAAAAATGAATTATTTGGTGTTGTTGAAAACGAAAAGGCACAAGAATTGATTACAATGGCAGAGCCTTTAAAAGACGCGCCAACAGATGAAGTGAGAGTAACTTTAAAAGTGATGGTGGTGAAAAAACCCGAGCATGAAGAAGGTTGGGAAAATAGAATAGATATTATTGATATTATAAACGTGTTGAAGGTCAATCCGAAAGACAGCGAAATCATAAAGATAATTACGGAAAATAAAAATCATTAATAAAAAACTTCCAACTTCCAGTTCCGAAATTTGGAACGAAAATTGAAGCTATAGAAGTTAAGTACTTAAAAATTGAAAAGTTAAAAGCATATGTTGAAAATTAAAAATTTGCACGCAAGTGTTGACGATAAAGCCATTTTAAAGGGCATTAATTTAGAAGTAAAAGCAGGCGAAGTACATGCCATTATGGGCCCAAACGGTTCAGGTAAAAGTACTTTAGCATCAGTTATTGCTGGTAAGGATGAATATCAAATGACTGAAGGCGAAATCCTCTTTGAAAATGAAGACATTAGTGAGTTAGATCCAGAAGAGCGAGCTCATAAAGGGGTTTTCTTGTCTTTTCAATATCCTGTTGAAATCCCAGGTGTTTCAGTAACCAACTTTATTAGGACAGCCATTAACGAAACGCGCAAAGCCAAAGGTCTTGAAGCGATGCCTGCTAATGAGATGTTGAAAATGATTCGTGAAAAATCGGAGATGTTAGAAATTGATCGCAAGTTCTTATCCCGATCCCTAAATGAAGGTTTTTCAGGAGGTGAAAAGAAACGTAACGAGATTTTCCAAATGGCCATGTTAGAGCCTAAATTGGCCATCCTTGACGAAACCGACTCTGGTTTGGATATCGACGCACTGCGTATTGTAGCCAACGGTGTCAATAAATTGAAAAGTGAGGATAATGCTGTGATTTTGATTACGCACTACCAACGTTTGTTGGATTATATTGTACCTGATTTTGTACACGTATTGCATGAAGGCCGTATCGTAAAATCTGGTGGTAAGGAATTGGCACACGAGCTTGAAGAAAAAGGCTACGACTGGATCAAGGAAGAATTGAACGCTTAGTTTGGTTTGAAAGGTTTCTTGTTTAAAGTTTCAAGTTATGGCAACGATTAAAAAATTTGAAGACTTAGAAATTTGGCAAGAAGCGCGTAAACTTTCGAATGAAATAAAAGAAATCGTTTTAAATTCTGAATTGAAAAATGATTTCAAACTGAGAGATCAAATTAAAGGATCGTCAGGATCAGTAATGGATAATATAGCTGAAGGATTTGAGCGAGATGGAAATATTGAGTTTAGACAATTTTTATCCGTAGCGAAAGGCTCAGCAGGAGAATCAAGATCTCAATTATATAGAGTTTTTGATTATGGTTATATAACAGAAGAAAAGCTTGAGAAATTGGTAAACGAATACGAACAATTAAGTAAACGAATCGCCAATTTTATAACATATTTAAACAAACAAGATTTCAAAGGGAACAAATTCAAGTGAATGCTTAACCACACTCAACTTGAAACAAGAAACAAAAGAAACTTGAAACTTACAGAATGGAACTAAAAGAAAAACTCATAGCCTCATTTATGGCATTCGAAAATCTGGTGGATGTCGATTCGCCTATTCATGATGTGCGTAGTGAAGCAATAAAGCAATTTGAAGCCCAAGGATTTCCATCCAAACGTGATGAAGCTTGGAAATTTACCTCGTTAAATAGTATTTTAAAACATGATTACAGCGTTTTTCCAAAACGTGACCATCATATTGACTATAACGACATTAAAAAATATTTCATTGATGATATTGACACCTATAAAATTGTCTTTATCGATGGCCAATATTCGTCACATTTCTCTGAAACGACCCATGATGGTGTGGATGTGTGCTTGATGTCATCGGCCTTATCAAAACCAAAATACCGACCAATTATTGAAAATTACTTCAATAAAGTGGCCACAAAAGATAGTTTATCGGCATTAAATACCGCTTTCTCCCAAGAAGGAGCTTATATCCATGTTCCGAAAAACAAATCGGTGGCAAAACCTATTCAGATTATACACTTTTCAACGGGTAATGAATCGGCCTTGATGTTACAACCTCGTAATTTGATCGTTGTGGATGAAAATTCTCATGTTCAAATTATAGAGCGCCATCAAAGTTTGACTGATAATCCGGTCTTGACCAACTGTGTTACCGAGATATTTGTTGACAAACGCGGTATTTTGGACTATTACAAGATTCAAAATGATAATGAAAATGCATCGTTGATCGATAGTACATTTATCAATCAAAAACAGGAAAGCTGTGCTTCAGTGCATACGTTTTCATTTGGTGGGAAATTGACGCGCAACAATTTGAAGTTTTATCAAAATGGAGAGCGCATCGATTCTACTTTAAAAGGAGTGACCATCATTGGCAATAAACAACATGTTGATCATAATACTTTAGTGCATCATATTGAGCCTAACTGCGAAAGCCATCAAGACTATCAAGGTATTTTTGGAGACAGTAGTACAGGTGTTTTCAACGGGAAAGTATTGGTTAATAAGGAAGCTCAAAAAACCAATGCGTTTCAGGCCAACAACAATATTTTGTTAAGTGATAAAGCGACCATCAACACCAAGCCTCAATTGGAAATTTTTGCTGATGACGTGAAATGTTCACATGGTTGTACAATCGGTCAATTAGATGATAGTGCTATATTTTATATGCAATCCAGAGGTATTCCAGAAAAAGAAGCGAGAGCTTTACTGATGTATGCTTTTGGAAATAGCGTCTTAAGCTCCGTTAAAATCCCAGAAATTAAACAACGTATCACGAATATTATCGCTAATAAATTGGGGATTAGTATTGGGTTTGATCTATAGTTTTTGTCATTTCCGTGAAGACGGAAATCTCATAAAATGAATTCCATTTTTTTTTATTTGGAGCTAATCCCGCTATTCGTTCTATCTTTTTTGCTTTGAAAGAAAGCAAAAAAGGATGCCACTACTATCGGGGCTAAAAAATGGTTTGGAAATAATTAAAATCGTATTTTAGTTTTAAAACCTTAGACTATGGATATCGTCACATTGAAAAAGAGACTTATCGATAAGATTCAAGCAACAGAAAACAGTGCACTTCTTGAGGAAGTTCAACGTTTATTAATTTTGGAAAAAGTTGACGAAACCGATACCTATCAGCTCAATGAGGAACAGCAAAATGCTATTGCCGAAGCTAGGGATGATATTAAAAACGGAAGATTATTGAGTAGCGAACAAGCGAAACTAGACATTGATAAATGGCTAAAGAAGTAGTTTGGACGCTCCGAGCCCAAAACGATAGAAAAGCTATTTTTGAGTATTGGATTGAAAGAAATAAATCTAATTCTTACAGTGTTAAACTCAATAGACTTTTTGAAGAAGCTTCAAAATTTATTTCTCACTATTCAGAAATTGGAAAGCCAACTTGAGACGAAAACGTCGGGATTAAAGTAATTAAGGATTTTCTAATGTTTTATGAAATTGTTGATACTAAAGTAATTATTTTGACAATTTGAGACCCTAGACAAAATCCGAAAAAATTGAAATTGTAATGATTTTTCCTATAGAAACCATAAGAAAAGATTTCCCAATCCTTCAAAGAAAAGTCAATGGAAAGCCATTGATTTATTTTGATAATGCTGCCACCTCACAAACCCCACATCAAGTGATTGATGCCATTGTGGATTATTATTCCAATTATAACGCGAATATCCATCGCGGTGTGCATAGCTTAAGTCAGGAAGCAACTGATAAATACGAACAAGCCCGATTAAAGATCCAAAAGCACTTCAATGCCAAATCGTCTCATGAAATCATTATGACTTCTGGTACAACGCATGGCATTAATTTAGTGGCAAGTGGTTTTACGTCACTTTTACATAAAGGCGATGAAATAATTGTGTCGGCTTTAGAACATCACAGTAATATCGTGCCTTGGCAAATGTTGTGTGAACGCACTGGTGCCATTTTAAAAGTCATTCCTATGAATGACAAAGGCGAATTGGTCATGTCGACTTACAGCGATTTACTCTCAGAAAAAACGAAACTTGTTTTTGTCAATCATATTTCAAACGCTTTAGGCACCATTAATCCTATTAAGGAAATAATTCAAAAAGCACATGTCGTAGGCGCCGCGGTTTTAGTGGATGGTGCGCAAGCCTGTCCGCATATCAAACCTGATGTGCAAGCCTTGGATGTTGACTTTTATGTGGCGTCTGCCCATAAAATGTGCGGCCCAACTGGGGTTGGAATGCTCTATGGAAAGGAAGAGTGGCTTAACAAATTACCACCCTATCAAGGCGGTGGCGAGATGATTGCAGAAGTGTCTTTTGAGAAAACAACCTATGCAGGTTTGCCACATAAATTTGAAGCAGGAACGCCAAATATTTGTGGTGGTATTGCTTTTGGAGCAGCCATTGATTATATGAACGCTATTGGTTTTGAACAAATTGCTGCTTATGAACACGAGCTTTTAGTATATGCGACAAAACAACTTCTGGAAATTGAAGGTTTAAGAATATATGGGACATCAAAACATAAAACTTCGGTAATTTCTTTCAATTTGGAAGGCATTCATCCGTATGACGTGGGTACTCTTTTGGACAAAATGGGGATTGCCGTACGTACTGGACATCATTGTGCACAGCCTATCATGGAGTACTTTAAAATCCCAGGGACTGTAAGAGCGTCTTTTGCTTTTTACAATACCAAAGAGGAAATTGATGCTTTGGTTGAAGGTGTCAAAAAGGCTAAAATGATGTTGTCTTAAGATTTATGTTTTCAAGAAGATTATTTATGAGTTCCAAGTTTTTAGTGGTTTTTGCAATCGTATTGTTCTCTTTTTCATGTTCCAATAGTTCCAAAAAAATTATCTATATAGCAGATGCTAAAGTAGATTGTGAAGGTGTTGCTCCTCAAAAATGTCTTCAAATTAAAGAAGAGGGTAAAACTGATTGGACTTATTTTTATGATCAAATAGAAGGCTTTGATTATGAAAAAGGATTCTTTTACAAGCTTAAAGTTGAAGTTGCAAAAATTGAAAATCCTGCAGCCGACGGATCTTCATTGCACTATAAATTGATTGAGGTTTTGGCTAAATCCAAAGTGCCTATAATCTTAGATGAAGGGTCTTGGTTGGTAACACGCATAAAAAACCGGGACAGTTTTGGCAGAAATCCGTTCATTAAAATCGACCTGTCACAGAATGAAATTAATGGTAATACCAGCTGCAATCGATTTTCAGCAAAAATTGCCGTTAAAAATAACAAGGTAGATATATCTGAGCTGTCATCCACTGAAATGTTATGCAAAGACATTGACGTTGAATCTGCTTTTCTTGAGGCTTTAAAAAGTATTTCTTCTTACACATTAAACGAAGAAAAGCTTCAACTATTAGATGAAAATAAGAATGTACTTATTGAATGTGATTACTTAAAACACGAATAGCTTTTAGGAATTAAGATCTTGATATCCATCTTTAAAATGTCAATTTTGATGAGATATATTGTAACTTTGTATAAAATTTTAGAATGACTATAAAAGCGATACAGGAAGAGCTCATTGATGAATTTTCAATGTTTGAAGATTGGGAAGAGCGCTATCAATACATGATTGATTTGGGTAAATCATTACCTCTAATTGACGAGCAATTTAAAACGCCAGAGAACATTATTAAAGGCTGCCAAAGTAGAGTTTGGGTGCATGCTGAAATGGATAATGGCAAAGTGATTTTTACTGCCGATAGTGATGCCATCATCACGAAAGGGATTATTGCTATTTTAATACGGGTGTTTTCAAATCAAAGTCCAGCGGATATTATTGAAGCCAATACCGACTTTATTGATGACATCGGACTTAAAGAACACTTGTCGCCAACCCGTGCCAACGGCTTGGTAAGTATGATAAAACAATTAAAAATGTATGCCATTGCATACCAAACACAGTTAAACTAATTCCTGCGAAGGCAGAAAACCTTTAGGTTCAGCGGAGCTATTCTCATTGTTATTACACGTAGTCAAAGTAAAATTTGAACCTGCCTAAACAGAGAATAAAGTGTATGCCATTGCATGCCAAACGGAATTTAATTAAGTTGATGAGTTTAAAAGTATAGAGGTTTATCTTTGAATGTCTCTAAACTCCTAAACTCCTCAAACTCCTAAACTTTTTAAAAAATGAGTGAGCCAATAGATACTGTCGCATTAGGCGAAAAAATAGTAAGAGTTATAAAAACCATTTATGATCCAGAAATTCCAGTGGACATTTATGAGCTTGGATTGATTTATGATGTGTTCGTGAACGAAGATTACGATGTTAAAATCTTAATGACTTTAACCACACCAAACTGTCCTGTGGCCGAAAGTCTGCCACTTGAAGTGGAAGAGAAAATCAGATCCATAGACGAGGTGAAATCTGCCGAAGTTGAAATGACTTTCGACCCACCTTGGTCACAAGATTTGATGAGTGAAGAGGCCAAGTTGGAATTGGGAATGCTTTAGGTAGTTTTCAATCCTCAGTTGTCAGTTTTCAGTTTTCAGTGTGATTTTATTTAGAATTTTGATGATGAACGAGTCTTTCTTATGCCGTTCGTCATCAGTCTTTGTTATTAAAATTAATTAATAAACAAGAATTCACAACCTCAAACCAAGCCTTCAATCTTAAAAAATGGCAAGACCAACTCTAAAATCATTAAAAGATAAGGATAAGACGAGTTTAATAAAGTCTTTTAGTGCATTGGTTTTTATTCCGCGTTTCTTTAAGGAAATCTGGGGAACAAACAAAAAACTATTCCTTCTATCCGCATTTTGCCGCCTTATTGGTGCTGTTTTACCTGTGGCTATTTTATGGGTTGGGAAACTCATTATTGATGAGATCATTCTTCAAACTAAAATAGAGGTCTCAGACTTTACACAACTTTGGACTTACGTCGCGATTGAATTTGGCTTAATTGTGATTTCTGATTTGATGAGCCGCGCCATTTCTTTGACCGACAGTCTTTTGGGCGATGCGTATTCCATACAATCATCCGTTACGATTATTAAAAAAACCAATCAAATAGATATCAGTCTCTTGGAAGATTCTGAATTTTATGATAAGTTGGAGCGTGCCCGAATCCAAACTGCAGGACGTGTAGGGCTCATGTCGAATGCGTTGGGGGAAGTTCAAAGTTTAATTTCTATTGCAACGCTTGTCGCGGGTCTGATTTATTTTGAACCCTATTTGATCATTTTATTGGTGCTGAGTATCATTCCATCTTTTGTTAATGAAATTTGGTTCAGTCAGCAGCAATATTCCTTGGCAAGAGGCTGGACGGCAGAGCGACGCGAACTCGATTATCTCAGGTTTATAGGGGCGAATAATATGACGGCAAAGGAGATTAAACTCTTCGGACTGACGGATTTTATCGTTGATCGCTTCAAAAATCTATCAGAAGAATATTATGAGTTGAATAAAAAGCTCACGATCAAACGCTCCTCTCTTGGCTTTGTATTCAATCTGCTAGGAACGTTAAGCTATTATGGCGCTTATATTTTTATCATTTATCGGGTCATTTCAGGAGTGATAACGCTCGGGGAGTTGACCTTTTTATCAGGATCGTTCAATAGGTTGACTCGAAATCTTCAGGATTTCTTTTCAAAATTCACAAGAATCACTGAGAGCGCGCTTTACCTAAAAGATTATTTTGAATTTATCGATATTTCTATCGCGCCAAAACACAATGAAGATCAACACTTACCAGATAAAATCAAATCTGGCTTTGAGTTTAGGAATGTTCATTTTTCTTATCCAGATTCTGAAACTGAAATCCTAAAAGGCGTGAGTTTTAAAATTTCTGCAGGCGAAAAAATGGCTTTTGTAGGTCAAAATGGTGCTGGAAAAACGACGCTTACCAAATTGTTGTTGCGGTTTTATGAGCCCACTTCAGGAGAGATTTTGTTGGATGGGATTAATATCAACCGCTTTAAGATGGAGGAGTATCAGGAGTTTTTTGGAGTCATTTTTCAAGACTTTTTTAGATATGAATTTACGGTCAAAGAAAACATTGCCATCGGGGACATTGATCAATTGGATAATATCGAAAAAATCGAGAATGCTGCCCAATTGAGTTTAGCCAACGAAGTCATCGCTGGATTGAAAAAGGGCTATGACCAACAACTCGGAAAGCGTTTTTATAAAGGCCAGGAGTTATCTGGCGGACAATGGCAAAAAGTGGCTTTGGCAAGAGCGTACATGAAGGATGCCGAAGTCATGATTTTGGATGAACCGACATCAGCACTGGACGCTAAGGCTGAAAGTGATGTGTTTAAACGCTTTATTGGCTTGACGCAAGGGAAAACGAGTATCATCATTTCGCACCGATTCAGTACGGTAAGACAAGCCGATCGGATTTTGGTGTTGGAAGAAGGTAAGGTTTTGGAGATGGGAACGCATGAGCAATTGATGGAAAAGTCCGGCTTGTATTCCGAACTCTTTCAATTGCAGGCCGAAGGTTATCAGTAATTAAAATGGACGGTCATTGAGCGCTTGACTAATAAATAACTTAATTTTATATTATGGAAGATGAAATTATCAACAGAGTTGCCAATAGTAAATTGGTCGTTGTCGATTTAGAAGATTATTATCCAAAAGGTCCTCGGACTGTTTTCGATATCAAGGATTGGTTGTTTCACGAATTAGTGCTGCGCGAAAAGGATTTTAGGGACTATGTCAACCAACATGATTGGACGCAATATCAAGATCATTATGTGGCCTTGACCTGCACAGCAGACGCCATAATTCCTGGTTGGGCCTATATGTTGTTGACCATGCACTTGGAACCTTTTGCGAAAAGAATAGTTGTAGGGAATTTGGAACAGCTAGAAACCTCAATTTATCAGGAGATTATTCAAAATTTGGAAACTGAAAGCTATGTTGACCAAATGCTCATCATTAAAGGTTGTGCACATAAACCTGTTCCTGCAAATGCTTATGTTATGTTGTCTCAAAAGTTGAAGCCACTTGCAAAATCTATCATGTATGGAGAAGCTTGCTCTTCGGTGCCTTTGTACAAACGGAAATAAGTTGAGGGATTGATACAATAAAAATAATTATTCATTATCTTTATATACAGTACAGACTGCTCTTTTTTAATAATTAATCCAAAAAAAGATGAAGAACAAACTAATTGTATCCCTCGCCTTGATGCTGACAGTCTCCTTTGGTTTTGCACAAACTAGAGAAGAATTACAGGCTCAAAAATCAGAAAAACAAGCCATAGCAGATGCAGAACAAAAAGAAGCAAATGCGATTCAGGCAAAAATAGACGCACTTCCAGGTTGGAGAATAGGTGCTTTTGGTGTGATAGGAGGAAGCCTTTCCAATTTCAATAATTGGTATGCACAAGGTGCACCCAATAATAGTTCGGGTAATATTGGTATCAATTTTAATGCTTTTGCCAATAAATTGGAAGACAGCTATTTTTGGAGAAATTCCTTGACGGCTAACTTCGCATGGGTAAAATTGGATAATAAGGACAATCCAAACGATAGTAACAAATTTCAGCCCACTACGGATGTGTTTGATATCTCATCCTTGTACGGTCAGAAATTGACTGAAAAATGGGCCGCGTCTGCTTTGGCAGAGTATAGGACTACTGTTTTAAGCAATTTTAATGATCCAGGATATCTTGACGTGGGTGTCGGTTTTACATGGACGCCTCTTGATAATCTAATCGTGGTCATCCATCCTTTGAACTACAACTTTGTGTTTTCTGATAACAGCGCTGTATTTGAATCTTCTTTGGGGGCTAAAATTCTTGCTGATTATACCAGACAAATTGGTTCTATTGCTTTTAAATCTAACCTGTCTGCATTTTTAAGCTACAAAAAGTCCTACTTGTCCAACTGGCAGTGGAGCAATGCGTTTAGCTATACGCTTTGGAAAAACATTGGTGTAGGTTTTGACTTTGCTTTAAGAAGCAACAAACAAGAAGCTTTAAATTATGCACTTGGTCAGTATACCGGTCCAATTGCTAACGAACCTACTTTCGGAAATGTTGATAATAAATTACAAACCTACTATACGCTTGGTTTGAGTTATAAATTCATGTAAAAATTAAAGATCATAAAAAAATGCTACCTGTTTTAGGTAGCATTTTTTGTTTAGATTAAGTTGATATTATTCCTCTTCTTCTCCTTCATAATCAGGATAAAGAAAGTCATTATAAGGAAAACGGGTGACATGAACGTTTCTGACTTCATCATAAACACGTCTTTTAAAACCTTCTAAATTCTTTTTGTTTAAGGCGGAAATAAAAATGGCATCATCGCCAATTTTGTTCATCCAGGTCCTTTTCCACTCTTCAAGTGTGTAGTTTTCTTTTGTTCTTACAGCGATTAAATCGTCGTTATCAAAAGGAACGGCTTCGTAGGCGTCAATTTTATTAAACACCATGATGGTGGGTTTATTGGCACAGCCAATTTCGCCTAAGATTTTATTTACAGAAGCAATCTGATCCTCAAAGTTGTGGTGCGAAATGTCTACGACATGCAATAATAAGTCAGCTTCTCGCACTTCATCCAAAGTGCTTTTAAAGGATTCCACCAATTGGGTAGGTAATTTTCTGATAAATCCTACCGTATCCGTTACCAAAAATGGCAGATTACCAATCACTACTTTTCTTACGGTGGTATCAAGCGTTGCAAACAATTTATCCTCGACAAAAACCTCGCTGTTGCTAATCACATTCATCAAAGTCGACTTACCTACGTTGGTGTAACCCACTAAAGCAACACGCACCAATTGGCCTCTATTGCCACGTTGGATGGCCTGTTGTCTGTCAATCGTTTTTAGTTTATCCTTTAATAGTGTGATGCGTTCTCTAACAATACGACGGTCAGTTTCAATTTCGCGCTCTCCAGGACCACGCATACCAATACCACCTCGTTGTCGTTCCAAGTGCGTCCACATTCCTTTTAGTCGCGGCAATAAATATTCACATTGTGCAAGTTCTACCTGTGTTCTGGCATAACTTGTTTGTGCGCGTTGAGCAAAAATATCAAGAATAAGGTTGGTTCTGTCCAAGACCTTGCATTCTAAAACCTTGCTTATATTTCGTTCTTGGGCCGCCGATAATTCGTCATCAAAAATGGCGGTGCCGATCTCGTTTTCCTTGATGAAATTTTGAATTTCCTGCATTTTTCCAGTCCCTATAAAAGTTTTGGGATTGGGCAGGTCCATTTTTTGTGTAAAGCGTTTTATCACTTCTCCGCCGGCTGTAAAGGTCAGGAACTCGAGTTCATCTAAGTATTCTTTAGATTTTACCTCATCTTGATCTTTGGTGATCACACCAATTAAAACGGCTCTTTCTAAATTAAAGTCTTTCTTTTCTAGCATAAATGGGATTAAAACACAAAGTTACATAATTGATTGGCTATCATTTAGTATTTTTAAAGCTAAATTATTTATGTGAGCTTACAATCCCCAAATCCTGATATCTACACGGTTGCCTTTTATAATACTGAGAACTTATTTGATTATATAAACGGTCCATTGACGAATGAGGTTGGCCTTTTAGAAACATCAACTAAAAGATGGCATAAGGAGCGGTACGAAAATAAAATCTATAAAATAGGGATGGCCATTTCCAAAATTGGAAGTGAGGATCTTCAAAAGCCACCCGCATTAATAGGTTTAGCTGAAGTTGAGAACGATAGGGTCTTGACAGATTTAATCAAGAGCACTTATTTAGAAGATTATAATTACGGTTTTGTACATTTTAACTCTCCAGATGAGCGTGGTATTGATGTCGCCATGTTATATGATAAGGACTGTTTTACGCTTGAAAACTCAGAAGC
>NZ_JBDSLS010000240.1:0-6942 GCF_039916245.1 Gelidibacter sp. | reverse complement strand
TTTGGGATTTGATCGTTTGAATATTGAGGCCTCTGCCTTTACATCGACAAGCTCAGTAACCACGAAGGAGTCTATGTTAAGAATGATTTTCTGAAGTTTCATGGTCAAGAGTGATTATTGGACTATGCTGAAAAGTAACTATTCAGGATTTTGAAAAAGCCATAAAATAAAAATCCCAAATTCCAACGGTATGTTATTGGAATTTGGGATTTTATATTTTGAATATTGAGGCTCCTGCCTTCGCAGGAGTCTTTTTTTACATTTTCATCAACCACGTTTTGACATCAACTTCTTGTTTGATGAGCTCACGTAAGTCTTCGATTTTTACACGGGTTTGTTCCATAGTGTCTCTATTACGAATGGTTACCGTGTTATTTTCTAA
Organism: Gelidibacter sp.; assembly: GCF_039916245.1. Lineage (GTDB taxonomy): Bacteria > Bacteroidota > Bacteroidia > Flavobacteriales > Flavobacteriaceae > Gelidibacter. The sequence goes on along the minus strand of NZ_JBDSLS010000240.1, from coordinate 6,560 downwards.
AGTTTCATGGTCAACGGTAATACAAAACGGAGTTCCGTTGGCATCTTGTCTTCTATAACGTCGGCCTACGGCATCTTTATCGTCATAAGCCACGTTGAAATCCCATCGTAGGTCGTCCATAATTTGACGTGCAATTTCTGGTAAACCATCTTTTTTAACCAATGGTAAAATAGCCGCTTTAACAGGTGCTAATACAAATGGTAATTTTAAAACGGTTCTGGTGGTATTATTTTCTAATTCTTCTTCAACTAAGGAGTTTGAAAACACTGCCAAGAACATACGATCCAAACCAATTGAAGTTTCCAATACAAAAGGCGTGTAGCTTTGGTTGGTTTCATGATCAAAATATTGTAGTTTTTTGCCTGAAAATTCTTCATGCTGCTTTAAATCGAAGTCGGTTCTAGAGTGAATACCTTCCAATTCTTTAAATCCGAATGGGAATTTGAATTCAATATCAGTTGCAGCGTCAGCATAATGCGCCAACTTCTCATGGTCATGGAAACGGTAATTCTCTGCGCCCATGCCTAAAGAAAGGTGCCATTTCATTCGGGCTTCTTTCCAATATTCAAACCATTCTTTTTGAGTGCCTGGCTGAATGAAAAATTGCATTTCCATTTGTTCAAACTCACGCATTCTGAAAATAAACTGTCTGGCGACAATCTCATTTCTAAACGCTTTACCAGTTTGCGCAATTCCGAAAGGAATCTTCATACGTCCTGTTTTTTGAACGTTTAGGAAATTCACGAAAATACCCTGGGCCGTTTCCGGACGTAGGTATAAATCCATCGCAGATTCTGCGGAAGCACCTATTTTGGTTCCAAACATCAAGTTGAATTGCTTCACTTCCGTCCAGTTTCTACTTCCAGTGATCGGATCGGCAATTTCTAATTCCTCAATTAGGGCTTTCACATCTGCTAAATCTTCTGTTTCTAAAGATTTTGCCATGCGCGACAGAATGCGTTTTATATCTTCATAATAACCAACAACTCTTGGGTTAGTGGTTATAAATTCTTCTTTGTTAAAAGCATCTCCAAAGCGTTTTTCCGCTTTAGCAACTTCCTTTTCAATTTTGGCTTCAATCTTAGCGCAGTAGTCTTCTATTAAAACATCTGCACGGTAACGTTTTTTTGAATCCTTATTGTCAATTAACGGGTCGTTAAAAGCATCAACGTGTCCTGAAGCTTTCCAGGTTGTTGGATGCATGAAAATTGAAGAGTCAATGCCTACAATATTGTCATTCATTTGTACCATGGCTTTCCACCAATAGTCACGAATGTTTTTCTTTAATTCAGCGCCATTTTGTGCATAATCATATACTGCACTTAGGCCATCATATATTTCACTGCTTTGAAATACGTATCCATATTCCTTGGCGTGAGATATAACCTTCTTAAATTGATCGTCCTGATTTGTCATGCTGCAAAAATAGAAAACCCTTCCAATTAAAGGAAAGGTTTGCATAAATAAATTTTATTGGGTTAGTTTAGAATAATTTGTGTGCCGCCGAGCTTTCTTTCATTATGAAAAACCGAAACGTAATAAGTGCCTTTTGGAATTGGAATATCGTTGTTTTCTGCATTGATGGTGGTGCAAATATCCATCATTTCGTTGTTATAATTAATGAGTTGCTTATCACTATAAATGAGTAAGGACTTACCAAATTCAATCGCACCTTTTGTTGCAAAAACATTGTTTAAAGGATTCAAAATTTGGATGTAAATTTCTTTCGTTCCTTTTTCGGTCAAGGTGTTCGCTGCCAGTGTGAAGCAGACGTTGATAAAGTTGGCATGAGACGCTTTAGTGGTTTCAATAGTATCGACTCCTGATTTGTATGCTTTTACATGGAATGAATTTGCAGTTAATAGCGATTCCTTTTCGAGCGCACCGTTCAATGATTTATTGGTTTTTAAAAGCTCATTGTTGACTTTTTTTTGCTCCTTTAAAGCATTGTGAGCCTTTAGTTTTTCCTTTTCCAAGCGTTCGTTGAGCAAGCTGATGGAATCTACAATTTTAAAAAGAGAAGTGTTTTTTGACTTAATATCCGAAAGATCAGATTTGACGCTTGTAAATACAGAAAAATCACTGGCCATTAGTCTTAGTTTTTCTGAAGATGATTTAGCGTCTTGTTTGATACTGTCTAATTGCTCCGATAAGATAGTGCTAGTTTGGCTAATTTCATCATATCTCAAAATCATTTGAGATAGTTCACTTTCAACTAGTTTTTTCTCTTGATTCAATGCGAGTTGCTCCTCTTTGTTGGCTTGGTAAGTACTAACGCTAAAAGCGCCAACAAAGGCAAAAGCGACAATCAATGAGCCAATAATAATTTTATAGCTAAAAATTTGAGGGTTAACTATCATAATTAATTATTAAGGGGAAATAGGGATTATTTAATTAAATGCAGCCAAAATATATATTAAGTTTGTTTTGTTTGCTTTTAATCGATAAAATGATAATAAACTTGTTAAACTTGTTTTTTCCAAAGGTTTGTTTAGCATGTGACGACCAGTTGGAAACTAGTGAGGTATATGTTTGCACCTTTTGCAGGCATGAATTGCCGTTGACCAATTTTGAAAGCACAGTCCATAATGATGTGACCAAGAGACTTTATGGCCGCGTTCAATTAGAAAATGCTTCCGCCTTGTTTTGGTTTACTAAGAAAGGACTCGTGCAGCATCTGATTCATAATTTAAAGTATAAAGGTCATGAGGATGTTGGTAAGTTTTTGGGTCAGTGGCTTGGTCAGGAACTGAAACAACAGGAGCGTTTTAGAACGGTTGATGTAGTTATTCCTGTGCCTCTACACTCCAAACGTTTGCGACAACGTGGGTTCAACCAAGTTCATGAGTTTGGAAAGGAGCTTGCAGAGGCCTTAGAATGTGATTTTAACACCAAGGTGCTGCAAAAAGATAAAGCTACAAAAACTCAGGTTTTCAAGGATCGGATTCGACGTTGGATTACTGATGAGACGTTGTTTGTCGTCACGGATTATGAGAGTCTGAAAGGGAAGCACATTCTTTTAGTGGATGATATTATTACCACAGGAGCAACCATTGAAATTTGTGCCAATGCCTTATCTAAAATTGAGGGGGTCACAATAAGTGTGGCGACCATGGCAATTGCCGAGTAATTTTTTCGTTTTTATTAAATATGTCGTTTATTTGCTAAAATTTCTCCGAGGTAATGTTTAAAGCCTATTATAAATTATTTCTTTTTGTTGGTATTCTTGTTCTGCTTGTCAATTGTGCCAATAGGGGCAATCCTTCAGGTGGAGAAAAGGATACACAGCCTCCAAGAATTTTGAAGTCATCACCAGAGAATTATTCCACGAATTTTAAAGCGCACGAAATTAAGATTCAGTTTGATGAGTATGTCAAAATAAAGAATGTTCAAAAACAGCTCATTATTTCGCCTCCAATGGATCCTGCTCCAGATATTATGCCCATGGGCAGTGCGAGTAAATCAATTACCATCAAAATTAATGACACTTTAAGACCGAATACGACCTACTCCTTTAATTTCGGACAAAGTATTGTCGATAACAACGAGGAGAATCCTTTTTCATACTATAAATATGTCTTTTCTACAGGTTCTTATATTGACTCGCTTTCTGTAAAAGGTGCGATTATTGATGCTGAAAAACGGGAACCAGATACATTTGTTTCCGTCATGTTGTACGAGGTCGATTCGACTTATACCGACTCTACGGTTTATAAAACCAAACCCTTATATGTAACCAATACGCTGGATAGTGTGAGTACGTTTAGTATTGATAATATTAAGGCAGGAAAGTATCGTTTGGTGGCCTTAAAGGATGACAACGGCAACTTTACCTATCAACAAAAAACGGATAAAATCGGATTTTGGGATAAAGAAATAACGGTGCCAAACGATTCTTTTTATGAAATAAAACTGTTTAAGGAGATTGCTGATTTCAGTGTGGAGCGTCCAGTTCAGGTTGCCAAACAAAAGATTCAGTTTGGCTACCGAGGCGATCCGAAAGGCGTGAGTATTGAAATGTTAGAAGGTAAGCCTGCTGGTTTTGAACATCGCATTGTCAAAGATGCGCAAAAGGATACTTTGTACTATTGGTACAAACCGAATGTAGAGGTGGATACCACATTATTCATTGTAAAAAATAAAACCTATAGTGATACTTTAAAACACCGTTTTCGGGATTTAAAGGTCGATTCACTCAAAATTACCGCTTCAGTTTCAGGCAATATCAGTTTTGATGAGGATTTTTCAATAGAAGCAAATGTTCCGTTTGATAAATTAGACGTGACGAAAGTATCCATAATGGATAAGGATTCTTTAAATATTGCTTTCAAAGCAGAATTTGATACGCTCAGCAATAAATACCGTTTTAAGTTTGATAAAAGCGAGGCCAATACCTATAAAATCCGATTTTTGCCTGATGCATTAACAGACTTTTTTGGAAAAGTTAATGATACGCTGAACTATGCAGTTAAGACCAAGCGATTTTCTGAACTCTCCGATGTTCGTGTGAGTTTAATAAATGCGGAATATCCTGTAATCGTTCAATTGACCGATAACAAAGGCTTGGTTAAGTACGAACAGTTTGCAGATGCACCGCGCGTATTTGATTTTAGGCATATTAATCCGGGGACTTATTACTTGAGAGTTGTCTATGATGCCAATGGGAATAGGAAATGGGATACGGGTAATTACCTTAAAAAAATCCAGCCCGAGCGCATCAGTTATATGGAAAAGTTGGTTGATGCCAGAACGGGATGGGATTTAGTGGAAGAATTTACATTATTGAAAACTGATCCTGATCCGCCAAAAAATTAAATTTAGATCGGTTCTGTTCAATATCCTGTTTTTTAAGAGTGACAATTTCTACAGCTTCTTTGTCAAAAGGAATGGTATCTATTCTGTTTCCTAATACATCATACACGGCCGAATGTCCTGAGTATTCATGGTTATTGGCGTCTTTCCCAACACGGTTGACACCCACGCAATAGCTCATATTTTCAATAGCGCGTGCTTTCAATAAAGTATCCCAAGCCACCATGCGTATGGCTGGCCAACTGGCTACATAAATAAGAACGTCATAGTTTTCAGAATTTCTTGACCAAACGGGAAACCTAAGATCATAACAGACCAAAGGACAGATTTTCCATCCTTTGTAGTCTATCATTATTTTTTTGCTTCCTGCCGTATATACTTTGTCCTCGCCAGCTAAAGTGAAGGTATGGCGTTTGTCATAGTGCTCTGTCTTTCCGTTGGGATGAACAAAAACCATTCGGTTGTAATAGTTGTCATCTTCGATAATCACCAAACTTCCAGTAATGGCAGCTTGTTTTTGAGCGGCTACTGATTTCATCCAAGTGATGGTTTCTCCATGCATGGTCTCAGCAACGTTTTGAGGCGTCATCGTAAATCCTGAAGTGAACATTTCAGGAAGTACAATCACATCTACAGGATCAACAATGGCTATTATTTTTTTTAAAATATGCGCTCTATTTTGCTCAGGGTTTTCCCAAGTCAATTCGGTTTGTATGAGGGCGATATTTAGAGTTTCAGACATCTTAAGCGCGATTCAGTTTTGTTCTGGCTTTTTCTAAATTATTTTTATAACCGTTCAGTTTTTTAAACCATTTTGCGTCATCATTCGGCGAAAGTTTACCGCTGTTTTTGAGTTTTTGGTACTTGTCTTGCTGCTGATCAAATTTTCGTGAAGCTTTATTAACTTGGTCTTGCGCTTTTTGTTTTTGCTTGAGCGCTTTTTCAGCTTTCTTTTTGGCTTTTTCAGCATTTTTTGTTGCTTTTTCGGCCCTCTTTTTGGCTTTTTCAGCGGCCTTCGCTTCTTTTACAAGGTTTTTGTGGGTTTTGAAAATATCAGCTTTTTCGCCAGATAACAGTGAAAGTGTAATATCCTCTCCCTTATGAAAAATAGACTTTCCTTTAACTTCATAAACTTTCCCGTCTTTAATAACGTTTTGGGCATTAACGGTAATTCCTAAGCCTAAAAAAAATACAATCATCCAGATTTTCATAGTGTAATGTTTTGTTATTTATGTACTCTATATCCTGATTCAGGACAATAGAGTTACATGATTATTAATAGAGCAAAAATACGGATTTTTAATCATTTATGAGTTTTTACACGGGCAAGATTCTTGTGGTAAACTGTTCTTTTACGGTTAAATTCTATTCAAAATTGTGGCCGCTTCCCGCAAGGTATCATCAGTTTTTGCAAAACAGAAACGCAGCACTTTATCGTCTAAATTATCAGTATTAAATACTGAAAGTGGGATTGAAGCAATTTTATGGTCAATGGTCAAGCGTTTAGCGAAGTCAACATCATGCTCTGTAGTAATATTGGAATAGTCCAATATTTGAAAATAAGTGCCTTGTGCTGGCGTAAACTTGAATTTGGAATCTTCGATCAGACTTAAAAACAAATCGCGTTTACGTTGATAAAAGTTGGGCAATTCCAAATAGTGGTTGGGCTCTTGTAAATAATCGGCCAAGGCTTTTTGCATCGGATGGTTGGCGCAAAACACATTGAATTGATGCACTTTTTGGAATTC
>NZ_JBDSLS010000239.1:0-8561 GCF_039916245.1 Gelidibacter sp. | reverse complement strand
GGGCCGTCGAGTTTAGGGTTGTTATGGATTTTTGAGAGCATTGCATTGCCCTTAGTAGTGACGATGGAAAACGTATTCATTTTACCGCCCGTATCAGGATTGTGCCATTCACTGTAAAACCCTGCGAATATTATGGGTTCTTTATCTTTTCTATAAATATAAAAGGGATAGATTTCTTTCTGATAATGATGGTGTTCATAAAAGCCGTCCACATAAATAAGACACCGTGATTGTTTTGCCGCCTCACGAAAGGAGTTTTTATCAAAGATGGTTTCTCCACGTGCGTTGAGAGTATTATTCCACGTTTTATTCATTTGTTCCGTATCACTGACCCAATGCGTCAATAAGCCCCAAGTGGACACATCTGGAAAATCTGGCGAACGGTCGGTATAGATCAATACCGTGGGATGACTGAAACCCATGCTATGAAATAAAGGTAAATCGGTTAACGGAATAAGCCGTTCCATGATTTCATCCACAGCGCTTTTATCCCCTTTTCGCTCTGCGCGCTTCAGTAGCGTTTCAACACTAGCCTTTATATCGTAGCACATTTGTTTGAATATTATTTATCTAAGCTATTACAGTTAGAAATTTAAAGCATTAATCAAATATGAAAAGATTGACATTTAATGAGAAATTCATTGTGAGAATCTTTAAGAAAACATATAAATGAAGTCTCCTTAGAATAATTTTATAAAAATTGAACAATATTCATATCATGAAATAAATACAAACAAATGTTAAACTGAAATGTTAGTACGTAAAAACTAGTACTTTTCATAAAGCTAACCTCAATTAAAAATTTAGAATTATGAAAAAAACTATTTCAATAGTTTATGTCATTTTATTTTTTAGTGCCACTTATGCACAGCAACAAGAAAAAACAGACCATTTAAAAACCTTCGCAAAAGCTTATGGTTATGTGAAATACTTTCATCCAAGTGATGAAGCTTCAGAAATAGATTGGAATAGTTTTGCCGCATTTGGAGCTAGCGAGATTTTAAAATGTAATAATCCAAATGAGGTTTTAGCGACGCTCAACGATCTTTTCAAACCTATTGCACCTAGTATTATATTTTCTAATACAGTACATGACTATGATCTTAACGCAATTACGCCTAGTAACTCCAAAGATTATCAATCAATTTATTGGCAACACCAAGGCGTTTCAAAAGACATGAACAACCAAGAAGGTCCTTATAAGAGTGTCAGAGTAAATAGTTTTTCTGAAATTGATGAATCCAGTGGTTTTGGCAGCCTCAGTGTTTCTATTGATCCAGAGAAATATAAAGGCAAGGAAATAAAATATACGGGTTGGGTAAAACTTAAGGAGGATTCTGAAGGTTCGGGTCATTTATGGTTAAGAGTTGACAAGCCTGATAATAAAATAGGCTTTTTTGAGAATATGGGTGCTAATCCCATTAAAAGTAATGAATGGAAGGAATATGAAATTATTGGAGAAGTCGATGATTTAGCATCAGGACTGTTTATGGGATATCTTTTAATTGGTAAAGGAACTTTATTTTTAGATGATGTGCATCTCTATTATAAGGAGAACAATATATGGATAGAAATACCTATTAAGAACAGCGATTTTGAAGCTAACACTATCGGCGTCAAAAATGAACAATCGGAATGGACTGGCAAACTTGAGGGCTATTCATATACACTATCAAATACTGAACAAAAAGAAGGCAAAAATAGTGCAGTTATTACCTATGAAGGACAAGTTAAAATAGTAAAAGAGGAGCCTCTTTTTGAGTACTTTCCGAAATTCGGGGAGCTCATAGAAAAAGAGATTGGGGCTGGCGTTTTTTGTCAAATACCCTTAAATATTTACGGTAACCAGGAAAATACGTACCCTAAAAGTAAAACTTTAACCACATTACAAAACAATTTGAAAAATGTAGATGACAGTCCAAATAATGTCGCCATGCGCTTAGGCAACGTTATAAATATCTACAATGTTTTTCAACATTTCTACCCTTATTTTAGTGAAGTGGATTTGGATTGGGATAAAGAATTAGAAACAGCTTTAGAAAGAAGTTTAAAAGATAAAACTGAAAATGATCATCTCATAACATTGCAGAAATTTACGGCCCCATTAAAAGATGGCCATGTATATGTAGGTGGTGTTGAAATTGATCTATATGTTCCGCCTATCAATTGGGAGTGGATTGAAAATAAGTTGGTTATTACCAAAGTTAAAGATGGATTTGTAGGAATAAAAATTGGCGATGTCGTTACCAAAGTAAATAACGAATTATCAGAAAACTATTTTAAAGAAATTAATTCTCGAATTTCTGCAAGTACTGACGGATGGTTGAAATATAGAGCGCGAAGCGAAAGTCTATTTGGAAAAAAAGATGAAAATCTAGTTCTAGAGATCAACAATAAAAATGTAATCCTAAATCGTGACAAAAAATATGATTACTATGAAAACGATATTAATATCCAGGAAAATAATTATAAACTATTAAATGATAATATATTTTATCTCAACCTTGACACCATTGAAATGGACACGATAACTTCGCTTTTACCACAATTACAACAGGCAAAAGGTATCATTTGTGATTTAAGAGGTTATCCTAATGGGAACCATGAATTCATTTCACATCTCTTGAAAGAAAAAGACACTTCTACAGCGTGGATGAGAGTCCCTAAAATCATATATCCAGATCACGAAAAAATCGTAGGCTATGAGAACCATGGATGGGAAATGGAACCAAAAAAACCATATTTAGGAGATAAAAAAGTGGTCTATATTATTGATGGCAGATCCATAAGCTATGCCGAAAGTTATATGAGTTTAATTAAAGATTATCAATTAGCAACCATAGTGGGCCAACCAACTGCAGGTACAAATGGATATATAAATCCATTTACGCTTCTAGGAAATTACAATATTAACTGGACTGGAACGAAGGTTGTAAAGCACGACGGCTCTCAACATCATACTATAGGCGTATTACCAGACATCTATGTCAGCAAAACTATTGATGGGATTAAATCAGGAAAAGACGAATTTTTAGAAAAAGCTATAGATGTTATTTTAAATTAAGCCCTTTTAGGGCTTTTTGAGTTTAAAATAACGGCCCTGAATCATACAATGAGAAGTTCAATTTTCTCATATTATTCGTATATTGAAAGCTTGTTCACACCCATTAAACCCTCGTATAAAAATGAAAAAACTTATAACCTTCGCTCTATTAATAGCATTGACCTCCTCCTGCAAAGTACAACAACCCTTAAAAAGTCATGATTTTACTAAAGAAGGCAGTTTCACACCTGGCGTTGAAGGCCCAGCCACAGATTATCAAGGAAACATTTATGCGGTCAATTTTGAAGAACAAGGCACTATTGGGAAAGTGACGCCCAATGGGGAAGCTTCTGTATTTGTAAAACTACCTAATGGCAGTATTGGGAATGGTATTCGCTTCGGGGAAAAGAATCAAATGTTTGTGGCCGATTATACCAATCATAACATTCTAGAAATTGATTTAATCAGTAAAAATATTTCTGTATTTGCACATGAAGTGACTGCCAACCAACCTAATGATATCGCTATTGCTCCAAACAAAACGCTTTATGCCAGTGATCCCAATTGGTCAGATAACACTGGGAAATTATGGAAAGTTACCAAAGACAAAGGTTTCGAACTTTTAGAAGAAAACATGGGAACCGTCAATGGTATTGAAGTCAGTCCTGATGGTAAAAAACTATATGTCAATGAATCTGCCCAACGCAAAATATGGGTTTATGATATCGTCGAAAATAGCTTGATCCAAAACAAGCAAGAACTGATGTCCTTTGAAGATCATGGCTTAGATGGCATGCGTTGCACACCTAATGGAAATCTCTATGTGACGCGCTATGGCAAAGGAACCGTCATCATTCTCTCTCCAAAAGGTAAATTATTAAAGGAAATAGAATTGATAGGTAAAAAACCAAGTAACCTGACTTTTAGCAATGATTACAAAAAAGTCTATGTGACGATGGCTGATCGTGGTAATATTGAAGTTGTTAATTTGTAGTGGGTAAGATTTCTAAAGTAAATAATCTCAGCATTTATATTAGACTTCCCTTTTTTAGAAAACTTCTCTATAGACTAACAAAAAATTATTGAAGTTAGCCTAAAGCCTCTTTTTTTAAACGCAAGGAGCGCAAAGGAATTTCGCAAAGGACGCCAGGAAACTTTATCACCTTGCGAACTTAGCGGTTAAATTAAATTCTCAAAACTTAAAATCCCACAACTTTTTGACTTGATCCCCAATGCCTCTGCAGAATCGTTCAATGCCAAAATAAAAGCTTTTAGGGCGCAGTTCAGAGGGGTTAGGAACGTAGAATTCTTCCTATATAGACTAACAACAATTTATGCGTAATCTTAAAATCCCACAACTTTTTGACTTGATCCATTTTATGAAGCAATCCACTAAAATTTTATCCATAAAAAAAGCCTCTCAATTTCTTGAAAGGCTTGTTTTTTTCTAGTAGCGGGAACCGGACTCGAACCAGTGACCTTTGGGTTATGAGCCCAACGAGCTACCTACTGCTCTATCCCGCGATATAAATTAAAATGATGCTCTTAGCTTTTAACTCTCGGTTCATAATGCCGACTGTATCATTTAACGAGTGCAAATATACAAGTTTTTTATCGAATACAAAACTTTATTTCATAAAAAACTCCTAACAAATCAATGCTAGGAGTTGGTTATAGGGTATTGAAAGCGCTAATCCTCTGTGTCTAAACTAACAAGCACACCGCCGTTATTGCCATTTTGTGAATCAAATTCAACTAGTTTAGGAAACTTTTTTTGTAATTCTGCTAATTCGCCTTTAAAACTATTGTTTCCGATAAGCAATGTCTTTAGTTTGGACAACTTTTCCATCTCTGAAGGCAGCTCTCCGTAAAAACCATTGTTTGCCAATACCAATTCTTCCAGATTTGCCAAATCTCCAATTGAACTAGGAATCGCACCTAATAATTGGTTATCAAAAACGCTGAGTGTTTTTAATTTTTTAAGTTGTGATAAATCTGAAGGCAGTTTTCCTGATAAGGAGTTACTACTAATAACAAGTGTCTGCAAATTGGTAAGATTTTCTAGCGATGTTGGAATGCTCCCAATTAAACTATTATTGTATAATTCTAAAGTTTTTAAGTTGGCCAAGTTGCCAATGGTTTGTGGAATCCTTCCGGTCAGTTCGTTCATAAATAACTGCAGAGATTCAAGCGCTGTCAAATCGGTCAACTCGACAGGGATAGGGCCTTTAAGTTGATTAAAAGCCAAGTTGATTTCTTTCAAAGCACTTAACTTCCCAATACTCGCTGGGATGTTTCCGGAGATCGCGTTTCTAAATAGGCTTAAATGCTGCAGATGAACTAAATCACCCAATTCATTGGGTAAAGTTCCTTTTAATTTATTGGCATCCAAATTAAGCGACACAACCTTGTCACCCACAACTTCAACACCATACCAAGTATGAGGCGGAGTTTTTAAATCCCAAACCGTCTGCCATGAAGCACCGCTAGTTGAATTATAGAGCGCAATTAAAGCATTCTTTTCTTGGGTTGAAATCTGACCGAAAGAAAAAACGGTCATCAGTAGGAACAACAATGTAATTTTAAATGTTTTCATAAAAAATAAAATTTGGTTGGCATATCTAGAAGACTAATGTAAAATATTATCGACGAAATTCCAATTATATTCGATGAACCGCACTCAAGGACACTGCGCCAATCCACATAACACTGTAAATCAACTTGTTGTATTTTTTAATGAGTTTCAAAAACCACTCTTAAAACATCACAATAAGTTGCCATGATCTTCTTCTTATTGTCAAATAATTATTACTTTTTAGAAGCTGGTGGATATCCCGCCAATACCTTTGTTACGACTGCTTTGAACTGAGCTTCTCGTGCCTCTGGCTTGGCGTTTGGTTGATACGCGCTTTCACTTCTGGCTTGCCAAAACAATCCTGTTTTATTTTCATCCACAAATTCAAACACTATTTCTCTGTTGATCGTTGCTTGTCCAACGGGAATGCCAATGGAAATCCCGCCACCAACATGACCGCCGCCACCGCCAAGACCTACGCCAACATTATTACGTCCGCCTTCCTGAAACGTGCTGCTTTTGATATTAATCAGGAAATCCGGAGAATCGGAAACATACATTCCTTTGGCCTGCATGCCAGCCTCCAGCACCTCTAAAAGTCTTTTGGTATCCAGCTCACTCATGCCCGTATTCATATCGGTATAAAAATTATAAGATTTGTAAGTGTTGAAATCGGTGCGTTTTTCATAATCATAATTCACGCGAACCGCCGCACAGGAAAAGACAATTAAAGTAAGTCCAAATAATAGGAGTGATTTTTTCATAGCTTTTTATTTTAAAGGTAACAAAAAAAATGCCTCGATAGCATCTCTCAACGTCCAAGGACATGGAATTGCACGAGGCATTTTTTAAAACATTACTAGTGTTTGAGAAAAGAATTAAGACACTTCGACAAGCTCAGCAAACGCCGCTTCGCTACTTAGAATCAAGACTTAAATCATTAAATCTAAACAAGCATATCAAAAACCTTATACCTCCCCTGCAAACTTATGACAGATCAGACTAAAACCCATTCTTCCAACTTTATAAAAAACAAATTAAGGTCTATTTTATTCGTGAAATTTACAATAAAGATGTAAGTTCAAATTTTCAGGGCACGAATGAATTTGTGAACATTCGTAATCCCGTCAGCCATCGGGAGTGTCAAAATTTTTAGATACTTAATGGAGATCCATTAAAGACATCGTGTTGTCTTGAAAGCAATAAAATATGAATTACTTACTTGCCGGCATCGTCGGTCTGACCTCAATTTTACTTGGCAAGGTACGTTCATTCATTTTTAGAATACTGACGACCAATTCGCCAATGTCTTCACTTTGGATTTTCCAAGCGTCACTATTATCCGGTTCATGACCATTAAAATGCGTGGCTACAGATCCTGGCATTATGGTACTCACCTTAATATTATGCTCTCTCAAATCTAACATTATCGATTGTGTAAATCCGGTTACGCCAAATTTACTCGCATTATAAGCTGAACCGCCTGCAAAAAAATTAGTGCCTGCCAAACTGGAAATACTGATAAAATAACCTTTCGATTTTTTCAAGGCCTCAACACTCGATTTAATGGAAAAGAACACGCCGGACAGATTAGTATCAATAGTTTCCTGCCATTGCTCTGGCGTCAATTCTTCAATGGATCCAAAATGCCCCAAGCCAGCATTGGCAATGACAATGTCCAACTGTCCAAATTCAGCTAACACTTGTTTAACGGCATTTTGTTGGCTTTCATATTTCCGGACATCGGCCATTACCCCTATTGCTTTTGCGGAGGTTGTGGTCATTTTTTGAAGTTCTGCGGCTGCTGCTTTGGCTCTTGCTTCATCTCTACTGGTTATGGCTACATTAATTCCTTCGTTCAACAAACTTAGTGCAACACCGTACCCAATGCCGCTACTGCCACCTGTGATCAAGGCCACTTTATTTTTTAAATCTTTCATATTATATGGTTTTATCCAAAGTTACAAAACGAAAAACTCAAGACTTCATATGAACTATTAAACTTGTATTAAAACTTTGTAAAACCAAGGCTATTATTGCTTTTTAGAAGTATCAACGACATCATCTGGTTCATCGACAGAGTTAGCCAAAGCGCAAGAAATGAAACCAATAGTAATGGCCAAAATCCTCAAACCGATCATCAGTAAGATAAATGCAAAGACCTTTCTGCCAATAGTTATAGGATACACATCCCATAACCAACTGTGGTTAAAGTGATAATCACCACCAAAAACTATCAAAACAGATGATAAGTGTTCCAGCTGCACTTGATTTTCAAAGTAATAAATGCCAGCGGCAGCGAAATAAATAAGATTTAGAGAGAAGAAAACAAATAAGAATATTTATTCTTAGGCACTTAGGATCGCTCTTGAAAATTGGCTCATGGCTTTATTATAGCGAACCAACTTTAAAATCCTGAAAAAACGTAAAAAACGAAGTGCTCTTAATTAGGCGAATTTTACTTTCTGATCGTCCACATAAATCCTTAATCAAAATTCAACCGTAAAATAAAGTACACTAAAAAAATAGATATATCGCAGTGTTCTTCAAGTTTACGGCTCAAGATCAGGAAGCGTTTCCATCGAAAAGGTAACGACGGAAATCTAAATTAAAATTTGGATTAAAATAGAAAAAATACCCCCTGCTCTATTATCAGTGCTATCGATAATGTCTTTAATGGTGTCTTTCATTGGTTGCTTTTAGAGAGAATTTAAAAATTCGCAACGACAAGTTGCAATTTAAATTTATTTTTTATGTCACTAAAGCAACAGAACTTACTTTATTTTAAAGTTAAGCATGCAACATTTTCCAAAGCTTGTCCTTAAGTTCAGGAATGCCTTTTTGCGCTACAGATGAAATAAACATATAATCTATCGGCAAGGTTTTATCCAGTTCCTTTTTGAGTTCCGCTTCAAGTTCAGCGTCTAACATATCGCTTTTTGA
>NZ_JBDSLS010000238.1:0-13922 GCF_039916245.1 Gelidibacter sp. | reverse complement strand
GATCTAGACTGAGAATTTGCTAAAACACTCCCGTATCTCCATTAAAATCTAAGTCAGGAAGTCAAAAAACATTTAATCTAGCTTTTAATTGTGTCCATAGAAAAGCTTCCGCAGACGTTAGTTTTTTGCGCAGTTGTGGTCTGTAATCTTGTAGTTCTATTTTGGTATGTGTGCGTTGTTTGGACTTCTATTAAAAACACGGATTATTTGGATATGGAGAATCTAAAACACCATGACGAAAATACCTTAAAAACAAAATGGAGAACTCAATTAATGAATTCTCCATTTTTATTAAATATCAGATTTTAACTTCAAGCTTCTAACTTCGTGCTTCAAGCTCCTACACCGTCTCTCCCAACCAAGCCTTCATCATCCAAACGGTTTTCTCTTGTTCGGTAATAAAATCACTCATCATGGAGTTGGTACCTTCATCGCCTGCATCAGCTGTCTTTTGCAAAATCATGCGCTCTACTTTTAGCAATTCAGTCAAGGAATCTACAATGAGTTCCACTGCTTTTTCGTCTTGTGAAATGTTCTTGCCCACTTTTACTTTTGCCTTTTTCATATAATCATCGAATGTGTGCAATGGGGTTTCGCCTAAAGTCAAAATACGCTCAGCTATTTCATCAACTTTCATGTTGGCATCTGTATATAGCTCTTCAAATTTAACGTGTAAGTCAAAAAAGCGTTTTCCCTTAATATTCCAGTGAATCCCACGTAAATTTTGATAATAAATCTGAAAATCTGCTAACAATTCATTCAAATCACTTGCAATGTCCTTAGTCTTTTTGGTATCTAAGCCAATCGTATTTAATGTCATTTTATCTATTTTTGGTTTATTCTAATTTAAGCATTAATTAACCATTTTTATAATAGCTTTTATCGATAGTTTCTATATTTTTATAGTTTAAATGAATAACCATGACCATTACGCAATTAACCTACGTTTTAGCCATTGCTGAACACAAAAATTTCACGAAAGCCGCTGAAAAATGCTTCGTAACCCAACCTACCTTAAGCACCCAAATCCAAAAATTAGAGGACGAGCTAGACGTTCTTATTTTTGATCGCAGTAAAAAACCTATTGAACTTACTGAAGTTGGACGAAAAATAGTAAATCAAGCCCGAAATATTGTCAATGAATCGGAGCGTATCCAAGATATTGTAGACCAGCAAAAGGGCTTTATTGGTGGCGAATTTCGCATCGGAATCATTCCCACGGTTATGCCAACCTTACTTCCTATGTTTTTAAAGGCATTTATAAAAAAATATCCTAAAGTGAAGCTTAAGATTGAAGAACTGACGACGGAAGATATTATCATAAGGATTAACGATGGCCATTTAGATGCCGCAATCGCTGCAACGCCTTTGGAAAGCGAAAACATTAAGGAACGCGTACTTTATTATGAACCTTTTGTAGGCTATATCCCTGAACATCATCGACTTTATGATAAAAAATTAATTGAGATTTCTGACCTTGAAATTGATGATATGTTACTTCTTGAAGATGGCCATTGTTTTAGGGATGGTATCATCAATCTTTGTAAAGCCTTTAAGAACCAGACTGATGATAATTTTCAGTTGGAAAGCGGCAGTATAGAAACCCTGATCAAACTTTCAAACGAGGGCATGGGGATGACTTTACTCCCTTATTTACATACGCTTGAACTTAATGACAATCTAAAAGGGAACCTTCATCATTTTGTGGAACCTTCTCCAGCCCGTGAAGTCAGTATTATTTACCATAAAAGCGAATTGAAAATGCAGATTATTAATGCTTTACACGATGTCATTTCAGGCATTATTCGTGGGGCAATCGCATTTCAGAATGTAAAAATCATCAGTCCGCTGGCAAAATAAAGAAAGCGACCTGTTGGTCGCTTTCACACTATGTTTTTAAATAGATTAAACATTGGTTTAATTCGGGTTTCTGTAGAATTAAAGATTTGATAAATACTTTTAGCTCTTCAATCTCGTAAGGTAATAAGCGTTGAATTGCTTTTTGAACCTCTCTACAGAACAACGCAGTATCAAAACTGACTTTACTAAGTACAGTTTTAGTGTACTCAAACATTGCTCTTGCCATGATTTTTGTGGTTTGTTTTATAATGGTTAGGTAGATTTCAATAATAGGCATCATGCTTTTAGGTTGTTTAAATTTAGTGAAAAAACAATATATGGCGCTACTATTTGTCAACTTTAACAAATTTAATCGGTCAAAGCCCCAAAAATTGCGAATTTCTCTAATTATGAAATGGTCTAAAACAGACCGACTTAAAGGGGCGTAGTCCTAGCTTCTAACTTTAATTGTCCATTCAAAATTAAAATTTGATACTTCAATTCCTTCTTCATTGGTGCCTATGGAATTCATCCAAACAGTTTGACCTTCGCCAGTTTCAATGGTTTTTTTTATCGCTGCATCAACTTTATGCCCATCGTTACAGATGAAATTAATACGTCCGGTTGCTTTTTTTGTAAACGACGCATTATTAGTAGCGACCAACATGGACATGGGCTTCCCACTGGCTTTAATTTTCGACATGACCAAAGCGCCTGTGGACAATTCTGCAGCCATGCCCTGAACCGCCCAAAACATAGAATTGAATGGATTTTGATTGATCCATCTATGTTTCACACTTACTTTACAGTGTACGTCATCAATAAATTTCGCGCGGACACCGCATAAATAGGCCGACGGAAGTTTAAAACTTAAAAAAGCATTGAGTTTTCTTGGAGATAGCTTCATGTTAACAATTTTATTCAAGCTAATTTATCAATTTTATTCAACTTCTCAATTTGTTAATTATATGTTAATATTTAGTACTATGTGTTGCACAGTACCTTCCTTTAGACATATATTTGCATAGGCAAGTATTATATACAAATAATCATGATAGACAACCACCAAAAGAATATCGCAACCTTCATCCATTTATCGACCTTTTCGAGATTCATCATTCCTTTCGGGAATTTTATTGGCCCGTTAATACTATGGATTACGAACAAAGAGAAGTCTGAGTTCATTGATGCACATGGCAAACAAGCCCTCAATTTTCAAATCAGCGTCTTTCTCTATGCGGTTATCTTAGGCACACTGACGATTCCGTTTTTTATATTCGGTCTCTTCGGGCATCTCGATTTTTTCGATTTTAATGTATTTAGTAGTTTTCATTTCAATTTTAGAAAGCCGTCTCCTTTGCTTTATATTTCAGGTGGATTAGGAGTCTTGGCTGTTATAGGATTTATTTTGGAAATGATATTTATAGTTATTGCAAGTTTAAAGGCCAGAGATGGCGAATTTTATAAATATCCCTTAACGATCAAGTTTTTAAAATAAGAATTTCAATCTGACCTTACCGAAAAAGCGCGTTCGGAAAGATCACCAACTCGCCCATAACAAAAAAGATGTGTTTGGGCAAATCAACCCGCCGGTATCAAAAAATACGTACGGGCAAGTCAATCAATCAAATCAATCTGCCACATAAAAAACATGGCAAAAAAACGAACAGTTTCACAGTATTAAATCATTTTAAAACATGGCACAAGCATGGTCAACGATTATGAATCTAGCGCAAAATGGCTCCAACGCGTCACAAAAAACAAGGAGCATAAGATCCCAAAAAACAGAAAAGACCTATGAAAATTGAAAACACAAAAGCACAAATGCGCAAAGGTGTCCTGGAATACTGCATACTCTCCGTCCTTAAAGATGAAGATGCTTATGTAGCTGAAATTTTAGCGACTCTTAAAGATGCAAAGATGCTGGTCGTGGAAGGCACCATTTATCCTCTATTGACACGGCTGAAAAATGCAGGTCTTTTAGATTACAGATGGGAAGAATCCCTTTCAGGACCACCACGCAAATACTATAATCTTACAGAAAAAGGCAAATTATTCCTTACCGAACTGAATACGACTTGGAATGAATTACAAAACGCAGTCAACTTAGTAACCAAAACAAAAAAATCAAGCAATGAATAAGACAGTCAACATAAATTTAGCGGGTATATTTTTTCATATTGATGAAGATGCATACCTAAAATTACAACGCTATCTTGAGGCCATCAAACGTTCATTTACGGACTCTCAAGGTCGATCTGAAATCATTGCCGACATTGAAGCACGAATCGCGGAACTGTTCAATGAACGTGTTCAAAATGACAAACAAGTCATCAGAATCAAAGAAGTTGATGAAGTGATTTCCATTATGGGACAACCGGAAGACTATTTAGTGGATGACGAAATTTTTGAAGATGAGCCTCAAAGCAATTCCCCAAATAAAAGGAATACTACGTTTTCCAAAAAGTTATTTAGAGATAAGGACAACTCTTATATTGGTGGTGTAGCCTCAGGACTAGGTCATTATTTAGGAATTGATGCCATTTGGGTTCGTTTACTTTGGGTTCTTTTGACCTTAGGTTCTGGCGGAACATTTATCTTTATCTATATCCTATTTTGGATTTTAGTCCCCGAAGCATTAACTACTGCCGATAAACTGACGATGACAGGAGAACCCGTCAACATTAGCAACATCGAAAAAAAAATCAAGGATGGATTTGACAATGTTTCACAAAACGTTTCGGATGCCGTAAAAAATATCGATCTGCCAAAACAGGGCAATCGGATTAAATCAGGATCAAAATCATTTTTTGATGCCCTGGGAGAAATCATCCTCTTTTTCTTAAAAGTCGTAGGGAAATTTGTAGGGATCATCCTTATCATAATTGGCTCCTCAATGTTGATCGCCCTGATCGTTTCACTGTTTTCAGTGGGTGTTGCTAATATTATCAATGTTCCTGGAATGGACTTCATTGAAGCAACCAATGCTGCAAATATTCCTATTTGGATGATGTCTTTATTGTTGCTTTTTGCCATTGGCATTCCATTCTTCTTTATTTTCTATTTAGGATTGAAAATATTGGTCAATAACTTGAAGTCTATTGGTCAGATAGCGAAATTCTCCTTACTAGGCTTGTGGCTTGTGGCCATCATTGGACTGGTCGTTATAGGTGTCAAACAAGCAAGTGAATACGCTGAAGAAGCCACCGTACAACAAACCGATCGTTTAAATATTATGGCTAAAGACACGCTTTACCTTAGCATGACTCACAACAATTCATATAGCAAGCAATTTGGGAGACATAACAAGCAATGGAAACCTGTTTATGATCAGAATGACACCAAGATGCTCTATTTAACAGATGTTAAGCTGACCTTGAAATCTACGAATGATTCCGTGGCTTCTATAAAAATTGATAAAAGCTCAAGGGGAAACTCCTATCAAAACGCAAAAAAGAGAGCAGAACACATCAGTTACAACTATACATTGACGGGCAATAAATTGGAATTGGACGGCTATTTAACCACTGTTTTTGAAAATAAATATCGCGATCAAGAGGTTGAAATAACCTTGTATTTGCCAGAAGGCACCATCCTATTCGCCGATAAGAACACCTATTCCTTTCACGCAAAATACCATTATATTAAACAAGGTGTGAGATTGATCAACAACAACGATATTCTAACCGATGGCATGGAAGGTCATTATTTGCAGATTTTGAACAACGAAATCAAATGTTTGGATTGTCCTGAGGATTTTGAGAATGACACAGACATCAATAACGACGATTCTCGGTTAAAGATTGATGAAAACGGAATTAAAATTAAAAACAACACCAACTCTATTGAAATCAATAAACATGGTGTAAAAACCACTTCCGAACGTGTAAAGGTCAACATCGACAGTAACGGCGTCCAAATTACAACAGACGGCCATTAATAAATGGCCCACATAAATCAACAGTTCATAATATTAAATTAACCATCAACTAAGATTTGAAAAACCAACCTTATGAGCACATTAATCAAAATCATCGTGACTTCCATTCTCAGTTTAACCTTAGTTTCCTGTAGCTTCAATTTAGGCGTTAAGGGCAACGGCAATGTAGTGACTAAAGAACGTACCATCGACGGCAGTTTTGACCAAATTCAAGTAAGTCGCGGACTGGACGTTTATCTGACACAAAGCGAAGCTGAAAGCCTGACCGTTCAGGCGGATGAAAATTTGCATGATATCATTATTACTAAAATTGAAGGTAATGTTCTTAAGATATATGCTGACAAAAACATCCGATATGCCGCCACACAAAAAGTTATGGTCAACTTTAAGAGCATTTCTAAAATTTCGACCTCAAGTGGTAGTGACATTTACAGCACAGGCATTATATCGGCCGACAATTTAGAGCTTGAATCCGCAAGTGGAAGCAATATGGATTTAGACCTAAACGTCAATAGTTTAGAGTGCAAAGCCTCATCTGGTAGTGATTTGAAAATAAAAGGAACCGCTAACCAACTGTTTGCTAAAGCCTCAAGCGGCAGCGCTATCGATGCAACACATTTGACCACTTTAACGACCAACGCAACATCTTCATCCGGTGCTGACATCGTCGTGAATGTTTCAAAAGAACTAACCGCCAAAGCCGAAAGCGGAGGCGCTATTAAATATTTAGGAAATCCCGAAAAAGTCAACACTTCTGGCAGCGTTTCAGGAAGTGTAAAGCAACAGTAGCAAGCCAAATCAAACGTTTTACCGACTTGTCAATATAACCATTTCAAGCTTTATTAAAAGTTTGGGATGGTTTTTGTTTATATTTGTTAGTATTAACCTTAAATCGTTAAAATGAATAAAATCATTTTCGCATTTTTTATGGCGCTAACTTCCACCGCTTTTCTATCGGCTCAAACTGATGATAAAATTAAAGGGGATAGAATTGTGACCATAAAACAAACCTACATCGATCCATTTACCAAAATCGTTGTAGGCGAAGATTTTACTGTTGAAATTATCTATAACAGTAAACCTTCGGTTGAAGTAGAAGCCGACAGCAATCTTCATGAATATATTCTTTTTGAGGTGGTTAATGGCGCTTTGACTTTTTCGACGAATAAAAAGATTACCACCAGTAAAAAGATGAACATCAAAGTCAACTATACTGATGGCTTGGAGAACATTGAAGTTTTGGAGAATGGCGAAATCCGATCCTTAACCTCTCTGGAACTAAAAAACACGACTTTAATAACTACGGGATCATCTCGGGCTTATCTCAATATAAAAACCAATGAATTCAACTATACGGCATCCGATAAAGCAAGAGCAAAATTAAATATCAACGCAAATAACAGTGTAATTGTCCTTAGTGATAATGTGAAGATAGAAGCCTTGCTCAATTCAAAATCGGCTAAAATCGATCTTTACCAACGCGCAACTGCAAAATTTGATGGGACCCTTGAAACTACACAATTGCGAGTGGACAATTCGTCCAGTTTTAATGGAAAGGATTTTTTAACCAAAACCTGTAACTTAATTGCCGATTTAAGCAGTTCGGCAACCATTCGCGTCAATGACAACATTACTATTGAAGCCTCTGGCAACAGTGAAGTGTATCTTTACAATGAGCCAAAGATTACGCTAACTAAATTTTCAGGCTCTTCAAAGCTACAAATGAGGGAGAGATAGAAATTTCAGTCTTTAAGAACTTGGAATTCCTCTAGCTTTGAATGTGACTTTTATCTGAACTCTTCTCATTCTTCATAATGAAAAATGCTTAAAGTTTGCGTTGAGAACTAAACTTTAGGCATTTTAAATTCTAAATCATTGTGGTCCGATTAAACCTGTCTTGATCTATTAAGAATAGATATAAATAAAGGTCTTTCAATGTTTTTGATCCTCAATCTCCTTCATTTCGAGGTTTTTTGAAAACTATTGCTAAAACATCATAAACCATTCTAATTATGAATTTCACCGCCCATGTTTTCAATTAATTACGTGTTTAGTCTTTGTTCTTGGTTCTATCAGCGAAGCGGCGGTTACTGAGCTTGTCGAAGTGTCTTAATTCTTTTCCGGACAATCGTGATTCTAAATATTTATAACTTAATAATTAGTAGCTGTATTCACTTCAAAAGTGGAATCAATAGCTGCTAAATAACGCTCAGCATCCAATGCCGCCATACATCCTGTACCTGCTGCAGTAACCGCTTGTCTGTACACATTGTCGGCTGCGTCCCCAGAAACAAAGACACCTTCAATATTAGTTTTGGAAGTACCTGGTACATTGATAATATATCCTGTGGGATCCAATTCCAAAAAGTCTTTAAATAAATCTGTATTAGGTTTGTGCCCAATGGCCACAAAAAATCCTGTTGCTTCGATGTCGTGAACTTTACCGGTGACATTATTTTTCACTCTTACACCAGTAACAACCTGTCCATCACCTAAAACTTCTTCAGTACTTGTATTGAACAAAATCTCAATGTTACTTGTGTTTCTAACTCTCGCTTCCATAATTTGTGAAGCTCTAAATTCATCACGTCTCACCAACATCGTTACTTTCTTACAAAGTTTAGATAGATAATGTGCTTCTTCACAAGCTGAATCTCCTGCACCAACAATTACAACTTCCTGATTTCTATAGAAAAACCCATCACAAACTGCACAAGCTGAAACTCCTCCTCCTAATTGAAGATATTTTTGCTCAGAAGGCAATCCTAAATACATTGCTGAGGCTCCAGTTGAAATGATCACGGTATCACAATGAATTTCCTTGGTCTCATTTACCCATACTTTATGCACAGATCCTGAGAAATCAACCTTGGTAACCCAACCATCTCTAACCTCAGTTCCAAAACGTTCGGCTTGCTTTTGCAACTCAATCATCATTTCTGGTCCTGTAATTCCTTCTGGATATCCTGGGAAATTTTCAACATCATTTGTTGTGGTCAATTGGCCTCCTGGTTGTTCTCCTTGATAAAGTACTGGAAACATATTTGCTCTTGCTGCATAAATAGCTGCTGTATATCCTGCTGGTCCTGAACCTATAATTAGGCATTTTACTCTCTCGATTGATTCTGACATAATGTGTATTAAATTTTGAATTACAAAAATAGAGATTTTGATATGAAATAGGCCGTTATATCATTAAAAGTTATTATTCAACAATTGGCTATGACAATACCATATTTCATCTTTTTTTCTTATATTTATTTGTCGGAGAAAGTAATGTGCCGCTATAAAAAAACACAAGGTCCTACTACAAATTATGGACTCCAAAAACAAAAAATATCAATAGTATAACAAGTTTAATTACAAATTGTTATGGGTGTGATTTCAACAGATGAACATGAAATAAAATTGTTTTTCAATTCCGGTAGCTCCATAGGCAAGCAAATTCAAGCCTATGTTTTAGCTTCTGAACGTAAAATTTTAACCATAGACATTTCGAAGACTAGGGTTACAGGCACACAATGGGTGGAACTGGCAAAAGGCTTGAAGCTTTCCATATCCGATCTTATCAATAAAGAACATCCTGATTTCACTCATAATTATGATGCAAATCTGGATTTAGAAGATGAAGATTGGTTGAAAATTCTGGAAAAACATCCGGAGGTACTCAGTACGCCGATAGCCATTATTGGGGAACGTTTTGTTCAACTTCGATCGCCAGGAGATTTTGTCAAATATATTGAACCGGATAGTAAAATGTAAAAAAAAAAGACCATAGCTTAAGTAGTGGTCTTTTTTTATAACAATGTAAAATTAATTTTATTCAATTAATTTACAGCATCTTCGACGTCGTCAACAACATCATCAATAGCATCACCAACATCATCTGCGGCTTTCTCTATTTTACTCTTTTTGGTATCTCTACAACCTGTAAAAGTTGTCATTGCCGTTCCTAATGAAAATAGAACAACAAAAGTCATCATTAGTTTTCTCATAATTTTAATTTAGGTTTAAATATTTAAAGTAGTTTTTCTATTTTTTTAATCCTCCTCTAAGCAGAGATAAGATAAATAAGACTATAAAAATAAAAAAGAAAATCTTAGCTATTCCGGCTGAGGCTCCAGCAATACCACCAAAACCTAAAATCCCGGCTATAATGGCAATAACTATAAAAATAATAGAATAACGTAACATAGTTTTAAAGTTTTAAGTTAACATAGTATAAAGATACCATATTAAGTATCAAAGCATTTAACACTATCAGTAGAGACTTTAACTCATAAACGTAAATCAAAAGTCGAAGACCGTTAGTTGTTTTTAATTTGTCTCTGAACCGCCCAATCCGGTTGGTATTCGAAATTTAGGGACTGATGCTCCTCAATCATTTTTCTTAACTGATTTAATGAGGTGGAAGTGTTAAACCACTGTTTAAGTTCGTTGTCATTAAGAACGAGTGGCTTAAAATTAGAGAGGTTTGGAATTTCTTTGAAAGACTCACTAACTTCGGTTATTACAATGGAACAGGTTATAAATCCGTCACTAAGTTCATTGAAAACCCCCGCAATGGCAAAAGGCTCAAAATTGGGAAGATGCACATGACAGCGCTTAACCGTACCCTCAGACAATATGGTCGTAAAGAAACCTGTGGCAATAATGATACACCTTCTCTTATTAAGTAAATTATAATAGAGTCCGTTGTCTTTCTGTAGTGCACTAAATTTAACATTCAAAGTATTAACTACATCTTGAAAAATGCTCCAATTGTCTTCAAAGTTTTCGGGAAGCAATCCCCAAATAGCATAAGTTACCTTATCAGGATTGTCGAGTGTAATCACGGAAATTGTTGATTCCTTTAAGCCATCTATCAATCCTTGAGGTTGATAAAGATTTGGAAATTCAAACGTGACGTGAAATTTATTTTCAATGGCCCCTTTACTTGCAGTATTAGAGATTTTATAAAACATGGCAACGATTTTCGATTTGAAAGTAACTTATATTTCATGGTACCATTTGACTTGAATGCTTCTATTGATAACTCAAATAACTCAAAATTGAATTAGTAGAAACAAAGTGGTTTTCGATCTTTTCAGAAAAGAAAGCGAAATTATTTCCTTCCCTGATACCTTTTATTTTATAAAGGCTAGATCAAGTCTTCCAACCTTTTATATTAACCTAACTGTGATCAACGGTATTTTTTTGAATCTCCAATAACTCTTTAGTAGATCCAGAAAGCGAAATGTTGTTTAAAACCTCATTATAATCATCAACGGAGGTTTTTTTACCTCTTATAGTTTCCTCCAACATAGCTTCATCGTCATCAGCAGAAAACCACGAGGTCAATTCCTTCCAACTGCGGTGTTCAGCGCCTAAAAGACTGCCGCCATCGTCAGCCTCTTGACCCAAGCTTCTCAACTCAGATTTTAATTCATCGCCCAAACCGGTGCATTCTTTAGCTTTGTCAGTAAAATAAGAGTTAAGACCGCCATGTTTTGCGTTTTCAGCGGCTTTTAGGAATCCCTTTTCCGCATCATAATTTTTCTCTAGCAAATCATTTAATTTGCGACCTAATTTATGGGTGTAATCGCTCATGACCTAAGTTTTAGGTGCTCATAAAACTACGTCACTACCATCCAAATTCTTAATTCATAACAGAATTTAATTGACGCAAATAAATAGCAAACAATAAATTAATTTTCTTACCGATCTGCCCTACAATACCTATTTAAAAACTGTAGATTTCTAAAGGCTTTTTGTAGAATTTTTAAGCGTCTATGATAAAAGTAAATCACCTAGGATGCGTATATACAGGATGTTTTAACGGCGTTTATTTCCTCAAATTCTTAACAATCGAAAAAACAACGTGGTAGGATATTATTTTGAGTTTTAAGCAAAAAAAAAACCTCAGCATCTTTGAAGTAGCGCTGAGGTCATTCTTCCTAACTAACCAACCAGTATATGGAGTACTAGACTCCTTTTGTATAGTATAAAATTAAAAAGATTAGATCGTGTTTATGATCGCAATCCAACATATAATTAACTGTATTCGATTTAATTCAAAAAAAAACGCCAGAAACTAGATGAATTCTTATAGAAATCAGATTTCCTTGAAAACTATAGCCATCAATATCTGAGCGTTATGGAAATTAATAGAAAAACAAGTGTGAATCCAAATACAGATTTTTTTGGCTATATAGGCAAAACGGGCATTGTTTTTTTATCACACACTTAATAATCTGATCAAAATTTTTAATATCTTGTATAATAAAGAAATGCAATGCGCTACTCGTGAGAACTTGATTCCTACCAGTGGGTTTTAATACCCTGAGGCTTGCTTCGATCGGAAAGCCAACTTCTTATTCATTTCTGGTGGGCTTTCTCCGACGTTCGTGATTTTAATAACTAGAGTATTACGCAAAAGTGAAGTTATATCCTTTTTTCGCCGCTTTTGGTAATTTCCACCCGCAGTGTTTGTCCCTAAATCCCGTATGGGACATTTGTTTGTTATTTTGTTTTGGTGTTTGGCGGGAACCCAATAAGGGTAGAGTAAAGTAAGTTTCTCTTTGTATATGTAATTGCACAATGGTAAATGCATTCCATTGTACCTATTCTGTCGATTGGAATTGTTGGTGGAAAACACCAACAATGGCTAGAATAAACCACCTCGTCTGCAATTTCTTTTCTGAAATTGCAGCCACTCCTCCTTGGGAAGGAGGAGAATTAATGAGTACTGCTATAATGTAATGATTTTAAGGTGCTGGTGGAAAACACCAACAACGGCTGAAATAAACCACCTCGTCTGCAATTTCTTTTCTGAAATTGCATCCACTGCTCCTTGATAGAGGAGAATTAAGGAATACTGTTATGATTTAATGCGGTTAAATGATAGGCGTAACTGCTTGTGCCTATACATGTGTTATATAACATTCAAAACAAAAATCAACAAACTATTAATAATTTTACTTACCTTTAGCGTTAGTAACGCAAAAGATATGATTGTAACCTTTGGCTCAAAAGAAACTAAACAAATTTGGAATGCAATCCGAGTTAAGAAAGTGCCAATAGAGATTCAAAACGCTGGACGGCGGAAATTGAGAATGCTGAATAACTCGCAAGATATTGCTGATTTGCGAATTCCACCATCCAATCGACTTGAAAAAATGACCGGGAAATTAAATGATTTTTATAGTATCAGGATTAATAACCAATGGAGAATTATCTTTTTATGGGATAATGGAAACGCAAGTGAAGTAGAAATAATTGATTATCATTAAAAAAGAAGATATGGAAAAGTTAGCGAATGTACATCCTGGGGAAATATTGAACTACGAGTTTCTTGAGCCTTTGGAAATTTCGGCATATAGACTTTCGAAAGATTTGAAAATACCTCAAACCCGTATTTCGGAAATTATAAAAGGAAACCGTCGTATTACAGCGGATACAGCTTTAAGATTGAGTAAATATTTTGGTAATTCCGCAAAATTCTGGCTTGGAATTCAAAATGATTATGACATTGAAGAAGAAAAAGAAAATAAAGAAAAGGAACTTAACGAAATAAAGCAGTACGTGGACAAGAACCTTGCCTAACACGAGTATAAAAGCAATACCAGAGTAATAAGGGGGAAATGAAAAGAAACCTTTTTATTTCATTAATTGAATGTTTGAAAAACTCGAAATCAGTAAAAAGAAAATATCGCAAAATATTAGATTATTAAATGTGAAGGATCTTTATTGAATTTTGCTCAAGAGGTTGATACTATAATATTAATTAAGGTCTAATTATTAAGATATTTCAAATTTAGTTACGTGCTTTTATTTGCGTATCGGATAATAATTCCATAAGTATCAGCCACTCCTCCTTGATAGGAGGAGAATTAGGGATACTGCTATAATTTAATGCTTTTAAGTTGTTGGTGGAAAAGACCAACAAGAGCTGAAAATTTGGACACGAATTTCACGGATATTCACGAACCTATGCGTATGCTGAGAATGCTGGCTCAATTTTTTCACTATAAATTTCACGAATGTAACAGACTTTTAGTCTGTTTTTAAAACCCTGGCCAGAATGTTTGTCGGGCTGGTATGGCAGTTTAGTCTGTAGTGATTTAGTTAGTAAATAAACCACCTCGTCTTCAATTTCTTTTCT
>NZ_JBDSLS010000237.1:0-4216 GCF_039916245.1 Gelidibacter sp. | reverse complement strand
GCACTTTGATCAATTTGGATTCAGTGTATCATGGTGTGGCCACTAAAGTAACCAGTTGCGTTACGGACGAATCACTTTTCAACGGCTTGGATAAAACCATTGAAGTTGGGCGTTATCATTCTTGGGTCGTCGATCCAAATTTACCAGAAGTATTGGAAGCTACCTCCTTTGATGAAAATGGTCAAGTGATGTCCTTACGTCATAAAGTGTACGATTTAAAAGGGGTACAATACCATCCAGAATCGGTATTAACACCTCATGGAAAGAAGATCTTGGAAAATTGGATAAATCAGTAAACAGTTTTCTCCTGATAGCTATCGGGATCAGCTGGCGGTCAAATTTTTTAAAAAAAAAGACTGAATATCTAAGAATAAAATCACAAAAATTCCTTCCCTTTTTTCAAGGGAAGGTGGATTCATCCCGAGAAAACGGGATGAAGACGGAAGGGTAAAACCTAAGTCAAATTAAGTTTAACAAGAAAAGATTCTTGCCGAAGTTTATCTTGAGCAGGGTCGAAAGGCAGGAAGTTATATGAAACACATACTCAACAGACTCATCAACCAAGAAAGCATCTCAAGCGAAGAAGCCAAACACGTCTTGGTAAATATCTCAAAAGGCGACTACAACCAAAGCCAAATTGCATCTTTCCTTACGGTTTATATGATGCGAAGCGTGACCATCGAAGAACTGCAAGGTTTTAGGGACGCCCTTTTAGAATTGTGCTTGCATGTCAATTTAGACGACTACAATGGCATCGATTTATGTGGCACTGGCGGCGATGGAAAAGATACGTTTAACATTTCAACCTTGGCTTCATTTGTGACGGCAGGCGCCGGTGTCAATGTTACCAAACATGGTAATTATGGTGTTTCTTCGGCTTGTGGCTCTTCCAACGTTATGGAATATTTAGGCATTAAATTCACTTCAGATATCGATTTTTTGAAACGTTCTTTGGATGAGGCTGGCATTTGTGTATTGCACGCGCCGCTCTTCCACCCTGCGATGAAAAATGTGGCTCCGATCCGGAAGGATTTGGCTGTAAAAACTTTTTTCAATATGTTGGGACCTATGGTCAATCCGGCATTTCCAAAAAATCAATTGGTCGGCGTATTTAATTTAGAATTGCTAAGAATGTATAGCTACCTCTACCAAAACACAGATATTAACTATACCATTCTACATGCTTTGGATGGCTATGATGAAATTTCACTGACCGGACCAACCAAAGTGATCAGAAACAGTTCAGAAACAATGATCACTCCCGATTTTTTTGGAGTGAACACTCTAGAACAAAGTGATATTTACGGCGGCGATTCTGTAGAAGATGCAGCAAAAATATTTACGAAAATATTAAATGGCCAAGGTAGCGAAGCGCAAAACAATGTCGTTTGTGCCAATGCCGCCATGGCGATTGCTACGGTAACCCAAAATTCGGTAGAAGATAGTTTTGAAGCAGCAAAAGCATCTTTGTTAAGCGGAAAAGCGAAAGCGAAATTTGAAAAATTAGTTGAAATAAGTAAAATTTAGTCCGCAGTCTTCAGTCCACAGTAAGCAATCCAACCTACTGAAGACTGATGACTGCAGACTGCAGACTGAAAAACATGAATATATTAGACCATATCGTCGCAGACAAACGCAAAGAAGTTGATTTAAGAAGATCAATCATTCCAACGTCACAATTGGAACGATCGGTTTTGTTTGACCGAGACACAGTTTCACTTACCGAAAGATTAAGAAACAGTACTTCAGGTATCATTGCCGAGCACAAACGCCGTTCACCATCAAGATCTGTGATCAATCAGAACCTAAGTGTCTTTGATGTCGCACAAGGTTATGAATCGGCGGGAGTTTGTGGAATGTCGGTTTTAACCGATGCTAAATATTTTGGCGGCTCCTTGGACGATTTGCTATTGGCAAGAGCCAGTTGTCAATTGCCTTTGTTGCGAAAGGAATTTATCATCCATCCGTACCAAATCTTGGAAGCTAAAGCCTATGGCGCCGATGTCATTTTGCTCATTGCTTCTATTTTATCCAAAGTAGAAATTAAGCAATTTTCAGAATTGGCAAAAAGCCTAAATCTCGAAGTTCTTTTAGAAATTCATAACGAAGAAGAACTCAATAAATCCATCATGCCAAGTCTGGATATGATTGGCGTGAACAATAGAAACTTAAAAACCTTCGACGTCAGTTTAGAAACAAGCAAGCACCTAAGCTCATTGATTCCAAATGACTTTTTAAAGATATCTGAAAGCGGCATTAGTACTATTGAAGCCATCAATGAGTTGAAACCTTTTGGCTATCAAGGTTTTTTAATTGGAGAAAACTTCATGAAAACAGATAATGCAGGAGAAAGTGCAAAGACTTTTATAAAAGGATTACAATAAATCAGAAAATAACCAAAAGTTAAATGAGCAGCAAAAACATCATAAAAATCCCAAATCAAACTCCCTCTCGTTCGGAAAGAGCTGGGGTGAGGATTAAAATCTGCGGTATGAAATATCAAGATAACATCACTGATATTGCTTTGCTTCAACCCGATTATTTTGGTTTTATATTTTATGAGAACTCAAGTCGATTTTTTGATGGCATCATTCCGCAGTTACCAGAAAACATCAAAAAAGTCGGCGTTTTTGTAAATGCATCTATTGAGGAGATAGTTGAAAAGGTAGAACATTATGCTTTAGATTTGGTTCAGTTGCATGGGGAGGAAACGCCGGAGTTTTGTGAGGAATTAAAACGTTGTATTAGAAAAAGCATTCGAAATGAAAACACTGAGACTCCTGCCTTCACAGGAATATTGAAAGTATTCTCCATCAAAGACCATTTCAATTTTGAACAATTAACTCCATACGAATCTGTATGCGATTACTATTTGTTTGATACCAAAGGACAATTACCAGGAGGTAATGGCTATACCTTTAATTGGGAAGTATTAAAAAACTATCCTTCAACCAAACCTTACTTTTTAAGTGGCGGAATTGGTTTGGAGGAAGTTAATAACATCAACGAATTCCTGCGAAAGCAGGAATCCCAATTTTGCCATGCCATCGACGTCAACAGCAAATTTGAAATAGAACCTGGACTAAAGAATATCACAATATTAAAAGAATTTAAAAATAGAATTAAACCAAACCTCACAGGTTTTAAAAACCTGTGAGGTCTTTTGAAGAATAAATCATGAGATTAGCTACGCTGAACCTAACGGTTTCCTGCCTTCGCGGGAATGAAAATAAAATTAATCGGTTTAACGAAACGAATTGAACCAATAAAATAGGAGATTCCTGCCTGCGCAGGAATAAAAAAACATGACATACAACATCAACAACAAAGGTTACTACGGCGAATTTGGAGGGGCATACATTCCAGAAATGCTTTATCCAAATGTGGAAGAATTACGCCAAAACTATCTCAAAGTCATGGCAGAAGAAGAATTCCAAGAAGAATTCAATGCCTTGCTTAAGGACTATGTAGGACGTCCTTCCCCACTCTATTTCGCAAAGCGATTGAGCGAGAAGTACAATACCAAAATTTACTTAAAGCGCGAGGACCTGAATCATACAGGTGCGCACAAAATCAACAACACCATTGGACAAATACTGATGGACAAACGCTTGGGCAAACACCGCATCATCGCTGAAACTGGTGCCGGCCAACATGGTGTGGCAACGGCAACCGTTTGCGCACTCATGGGCTTGGAATGCATTGTGTATATGGGAGAAATTGACATTGCACGTCAGGCGCCAAATGTGGCCCGAATGAAAATGTTGGGTGCAACAGTAGTTCCCGCACTTTCAGGAAGTCGCACTTTAAAAGACGCGACCAACGAGGCCATTCGCGATTGGATCAACAATCCTGTGGACACCCATTATATCATTGGTAGTGTGGTTGGACCACATCCTTATCCCGATATGGTTGCGCGTTTTCAAGCAGTTGTTTCTGAGGAAATCCAATGGCAACTCAAGGAAAAAGAAGGCACTACCAAACCAGACTATGTCGTGGCATGCGTTGGTGGTGGCAGTAATGCGGCTGGGGCATTCTATCACTTTTTGGACGATACAGAGGTCAAACTTATTGCTGCCGAAGCCGCAGGAAAAGGGGTGCATTCTGGAGAAAGTGCTGCCACATCAGTACTCGGAAACGAAGGCATTATCCATGGCAGTAAAACACTGTTGATGCAAACTCCTGACGGACAAATCACAGAACCTTATAGTATTTC
>NZ_JBDSLS010000236.1:0-3591 GCF_039916245.1 Gelidibacter sp. | reverse complement strand
CCAGATGGATGTGCATATCTCGGAAAGCAGGAAGCATTAATAATCCTTTGGCGTCAATAGCGTCTGCCGTGGGTGTGTTGCTTGATATACTTTTTATTTTACCTTCGGCGATTTCTACAGTAAAAAGATCTGTTTTTGTCCCGTTAACTTCTCCGTCTTTATAGATGAAGCCAGTTTCGAGTCTCACATTTTTTAATATATGGACATTGAAGGTTTTTTTTATATTTGGCTCGGTTTCAAGAGGAGCAGCGTTTGCAGTGTTCAAAAAACTTGAGCCCACGGTTAGGCCAGCGACTCCAATAGCAGAGTTTCTTAAAAAGTTTTTACGTGTTATGCCTGAATTTTTCATTTTTTTTTAATTTCTACAAATTTACCACTAAAATAAAAGCGAAGTGTAGAGTAATCATTCCAACGCTTGTAAAATTTATAACTGATTGCGAAAATCAGTGGGGAATATGCTAGTTTGAGTTTTGAAGAAATTAGAGAAATAAGCAGGGTCCATATACCCTAACTCAAAGGCGACTCTTTTTAGTTCCACACCTCAATACAGTACAGCAGGTGTGATCATTACTTTTTAATTTTTCTGTTTTGGACTTTTCTTTTTTTTAAGTGATTTTTTATTTTCAAAATGTCATTGATAATCCCAAGCCATATTCTCTTCCATTATAAAAAGGCATCACAATGCCGTTGGTATTTTCGTGGTCTTTAAATAGTGCATTCTTAATAAGGGGATGAATCCAATAAGCAATTTTTGTACTTAAAATTCCCATTCCAGCTCCTGCGGCCACATCAGTGAACCAATGCCTATTATTATACATTCTAAAAAGTCCAGTTCCCGTGGCTACTACATACCCTGAAATGCCATACCAAATGGAAACATCTTTGTATTCTTGGTATAAAAATTCAGCACCCATAAAAGCGGTTGCGGTGTGTCCAGAAGGGAAGGAGTTGGTGGAAGAGCCGTCGGGTCGTTCAACATTGCCAGTTTTTTTTAAGATATTTACCGTACCACCCATAATGAGATAGGCTGTCCCTAAAATGAGGGTTCTGTCCTTAAAATTATTTTTCCCTTTAATACCTAGGGCATTTAAACCGTATACGGAAAGAAATGGAGCGTACTGAGAAAAGTCGTCAATTGTTATTTTATTGTCAATGCTTTCCGTTATTTCGTCCCTGGTTTGTGTGTTTATTAATTGCAGGGTATGACTTTCGAGACCTACAATGCCATACCCAATCAGGACGGTGGGAACAATTAAAGACTCATATTTAAATTTGAGCTGTTTGTTGGGTTGTAAAGAGTCCATTTTTGTGTTTTGACAAAAAGCGGTTGAAGTTCCTAAAATTAGAAGAATCAAAAGTTTTACATTATTCATAGCGGTGGTTCAAATGCTGACGACGGTCAAATTTAATTAATATTAGTTATAGATTGTTTCCTTGTTCTATTATTGTGACTTGAAGTATTTGGTTGTGCTTTCTGGCACTATTCCTTCGGTTCAATATAATTGACCACATGTCCTATACTTGTTGTTTCCTGGCATAAATATCTCGAGTTCACAGGTTTGAGGAGGGGGATGGTTCAAGCATTAATAAATTATAGTGAATATTATGATGATCCCTTCTGATTTTTTATGGAATCACTTTTATAAAAAAAAATAACTTAGCTCATAATTTATTGTTAATAGATGGCGATGACTTAAAAAAATATTAACTTTGTATTTCCTATGAAACAAATATCCCATAAAATAATGTCCTTGTCAATGGCATTTGTAGTGTTATTCTCTACAATGTCATTTACTATTGATATACATTATTGTGGGGATAGTTTAATGGATTCTGCCATTTTTCATAAAGTAG
The DNA here is from genome assembly GCF_039916245.1 of Gelidibacter sp. Lineage (GTDB taxonomy): Bacteria > Bacteroidota > Bacteroidia > Flavobacteriales > Flavobacteriaceae > Gelidibacter. The sequence goes on along the minus strand of NZ_JBDSLS010000236.1, from coordinate 1,737 downwards.
AAACCTGTGGCATGGATATGGAAAAGCCTGCATCAGAAAGCTGTTCTGTGACTAAAAAGGATTGTTGTAAAAATGAACAAGTGGTTGTGGATGGCCATGATGAATTGCAGCTTTCTTTTAACAAGATTTCATTTGAGCAACAACTGTTTATTGCCTCATTTGTTTACTCTTTTATTAATCTTTTTGAAGGGTTCAATGAAAATATCATTCCTTTTAGAGATTATAAGCCTCCCTTTCTCATACGGGACATACAAAAGCTACACGAGACTTATTTAATTTGATTTTCAGACAGTAAAAATTTTGCCCTGCGGTATTTCCGTTTTGGGCACGTTTTGTTGTGTTCAATATTCTGATTTAATCAGCATGTTACACGAAGTTCAACTGTTTAAAATCAATTACAATGCTAAATAAAGGCATAAAATTTCTCATAGAGAACAAGCTGGTGGCGGTTTTGTTGCTCGCACTTTTTTTAGGTATGGGTGTCGTCAATGCGCCCTTTAACTGGGATACTGGCTTTCTCCCAACCAATCCCGTGGCTGTTGATGCCATTCCTGATATCGGCGAAAACCAACAAATTGTTTATACCGAATGGGAAGGCCGTTCCCCACAAGACATCGAGGATCAAATAAGTTATCCCCTTACCACAACCTTATTGGGTATTCCTGGAGTAAAGACGATCCGTAGTTCTTCGATGTTCGGTTTTTCGAGTATTTATATCATTTTTGAAGAGGATGTGGAATTTTATTGGAGCCGTAGTCGCATCCTGGAAAAACTAAACTCTTTGCCTTCTGGATTACTTCCCGATGGCGTCAATCCTTCTTTGGGGCCAGATGCCACTGGATTGGGGCAAATTTATTGGTACACCTTAGAAGGGCGCGATAAAGATGGGAATGTCACAGGAGGATGGGATTTGCACGAACTCCGAAGCATTCAGGATTACTATGTGAAATATGCGCTTTCTTCAGCAAGTGGTGTTTCTGAAGTCGCTTCTATTGGTGGCTATGTTCAGGAATATCAAATTGATGTCAAGCCAGAATTGATGCGTCAATATAATATTGGTCTGGCCGAAATCGTGAAAGCGGTTAAGGAAAGCAATAAGGATATCGGCGCCCAAACCATGGAAATCAATCAGGCTGAATATTTGGTGCGCGGTCTGGGATATATCAAATCGGTTGCTGATATTGAAGATGCCGTGGTGACTTCTGAAAACTATGTTTCCATCCGGATTAAGGACATTGCCAAAGTAAGTTTGGGACCTGCTCCGCGACGAGGGATTTTGGACAAGGAAGGTGCGGAGGTTGTGGGCGGAGTCGTCACAGCGCGCTATGGTGCCAACCCTATGGAAGTGATAAATAATGTAAAAGAAAAGATAGCCGAGCTTAAAGCCGGTTTGCCTTCCAAAGAACTTTCGGATGGCACAATTTCTCAACTTACTGTCGTCCCTTTTTATGACCGATCCGAACTTATTCAGGAAACTCTGGACACGCTTGACGAAGCATTAAGCCTCGAAATACTCATTACCATATTTGTGATTATTGTGATGGTCTTTAACCTGAGAGCATCCATACTTATTTCCGGACTTTTGCCTGTTGCGGTACTCATGGTGTTTATTGCGATGAAATTCTTTAATGTCGATGCCAATATTGTGGCATTATCTGGGATTGCCATTGCCATTGGAACGATGGTCGACATTGGAATTATTCTTACAGAAAACATCATAAGGCATTTGGATGAGGA
>NZ_JBDSLS010000235.1:0-5975 GCF_039916245.1 Gelidibacter sp. | reverse complement strand
AAACGTCCAGCGGTATCAATAATAATCACATCAGCATTAAGTTCAACGCCGCGTTTGATGGTGTCAAAAGCAACAGAAGCTGGATCACTTCCAAAATTTTGACGTACCATAGGCACATCAACACGGTCTGCCCAAACTTGCAATTGCTCAATCGCTGCCGCTCTAAAGGTATCTGCGGCACCTAGCACAACACTTAACCCTTGTTTTTTAAACTGTGAAGCCAGCTTACCAATAGTCGTCGTTTTCCCAACGCCATTGACACCGACGACCATGATCACATAAGGTTTCTTATCCGCTGGAATTGAAAACTCCGTAGCATTACCGCTATCGATTTCAGATAATAAGCCTGCTATTTCCTCACGTAGAATTTGATTCAGCTCTGCAGTTCCCAAATATTTATCTTGAGCAACACGCGCTTCAATCCGATCGATTATTTTTAGAGTGGTGCCCACCCCAACATCGCTAGATACGAGGATTTCCTCAAGGTTGTCAAGAACGTCTTCATCAACTTTCGATTTTCCGGCAACGGCTTTGTTAAGCTTGGTAAAAAAAGAGGTTTTAGATTTTTCTAAACCTTTGTCTAAGGTTTCCTTTTTTTCTGAAGAGAATATTTTTTTAAAAAAACTCATTTATATTGAGGTATTTAGTATTAAGCAGTGTTTGTTTTCAAAGACGGATTTGCGTTAGGGATTACTCATAACGTATCATTTTCAAATTATCGTATTCGTGAATGCTTCGCATTTGCAGCGGCATCCTTTTGCCTTTTCGGCAAAAGATATAGCGGAAAGCCCGACCTTTTTTTTAGCTACATGTTTATTTTGGAGACCTTGTAAGTTTAAAAAAAGTAACGCCCAAAACAAAAATATCCATCAAATCCTTGTAACATTCAATCAAATATAAACATAAAAAAACTGCTTTCAAATGAAAGCAGTTTTTAAAAAATATAGTGTATATATTTATTTTTTCTTTAAGAATTCGTCAACAAATTCAGGAGCAGTCACAGTTTCAACGAACTGGTAAGCGCCTGTTTTTGGAGATCTAACCATTTTAATAGCTTTGGTTAATCTTTTTGATCCTGTTTGTAACGATGCTACTGATTTCTTTGCCATTGTAAATTTATTTTATAATTCCCATGTCAATGGGAATCTTCATTTATTTTATCTCTTTATGAACTGTCATACGCTTAAGGATAGGATTAAATTTCTTAATCTCCATTCTGTCTGGCGTATTCTTTTTGTTTTTCGTGGTGATGTAACGTGAAGTTCCTGCTTGACCAGATTCTTTATGCTCGGTACACTCTAATATGACTTGTATTCTATTACCTTTCTTTGCCATTATCTTAACTTTTTAGCTTGTGGCTATTATTTTAAAAATCCTTTAGATTTTGCTTCTTTAAGTGCAGCAGCAATTCCAATTTTATTGATGGTTTTTAACGCTGATGTAGAAACTTTTAAAGTTACCCATTTATCCTCCTCAGGAATGTAAAAACGTTTTTTGATCAAATTTGCATCAAATTTACGCTTCGTTTTATTCATAGCGTGAGATACGTTGTTTCCAACCATCGCTTTTTTTCCAGTAAGTTCACAAACTCTTGACATTCTTTCTAACTTTAATTATGTTATTTAAAACAGTCTGCAAATTTAGTAAAACTTTATAATACCTACAAACTAAAATTGTTACTTTTTTAATATTTCTTTTTCTAGCATTTCAAAGGCCTTGGTCGTAGCCCTGTTTATAACTTTGTGGCGATGATTGCCAAACGTAAACCGATCTGACCATACGTTGTCCTTTGTAGCAATCGCAATAAACACTGTCCCCACCTCAGCATCAGCATCTCCCTTGGTTGGCCCAGCATTACCCGTCGTTGCAATAGCATAGTCCGTATCTAACAATTTGAGGGCCGATTTGGCCATTGCTTCTGCCACTTCACTGCTCACTACCGAAAACTCCTTAATCAATTGCGCATCAATTTTTAACACATCAATTTTGGATTGCGTGGCATAACTGACGACACTTCCTTTAAAATACTGCGATGCACCGGCAATTGCAGTAAAAGATTCGGCTATTTTACCGCCTGTGCAACTTTCGGCCGTGGCTACAGTTTTACCCATAGCGATCAATTGTTGACCAATAACAGCTTCAATGGATTCGGCACTTTCAAAGCCTACAAAGATGTCTTGAATTTGTGGTAACAACAATTCAATTTGACGTTTTATTTCAATCTGAATTAATTGTTTGTCCATGGACTTGCCAGAAAGACGCAAACGCACGCGTCCTAAACTCGGTAGATAAGCTAATTTAATATAGGGTGGCAAACTATCCTCCCAAGTTTCAATACGCTCTGCCAAAGCACTTTCACCAAGACCATAGGTCAATAAGGTTTCATGTTGGATGTATGGAAACTGAAATCGTTTCACAAGTTTAGGAATCACTGCATCATCAATCAAACCTTTCATTTCATAAGGCACCCCTGGAAGCGAAATGAATATTGTGCCATTCTTCTCGAGCCACATCCCTGGAGCACTCCCATGCATATTCATTAAAACTTCGGCTTTTGAAGGCACTAAAGCTTGATCTAAATTGATTTGCGTGGGTGTTTTAACCACAAAATCCTCCCAGATACGTTTGACATTTTCTGTGACCGCCTCATTTCTGACCAGCGTATCGTCAAAATACTTGGCAATGGTTTTTTTGGTGATATCGTCTTTGGTTGGTCCTAATCCGCCAGTAATTATGATGATATTGGCGTTTTCTTCGGCTTCTTTAAAAGCTTTTAGGATATGCGTTTCATCATCCTGGACGGAAGTGATTTGATAGACAGAAACTCCTATTTTATTAAGCTGTTTGGCGATAAATGCCGAATTGGTATCGACTATTTGACCAATAAGAATTTCATCTCCAATAGTTATAATTTCGGCTAACATCAGAGATTAAAATCGCTTTTTATTTCTTCAGCAGCTCTTTCGATAGCATCCAAAACGGTTTTCAATTGACTAGAAACGTCTTCATTTACTTTCTCATCCTTTCCCCAATCCTGAACGATAATCAAATCGTCCAAAACACCAAGTTCAAACAAATCGATAGTAGGCTTCATTTTGTGAGCGGCCTGATACGTTGTATAAAAATCTGCTTCTGCAACGGCTTTTTTTAGACGTGCTGCATCTTCAGGAACTTCTTCCAAAAATGCCGCAGCAATAGCCAATACAAAATCCTCATCGCCATCTGCTAATTCGCGAACACGATAAAGTTTATAGTTTACTTCCATTTACTTGATTGTTAATTTAAACATTTCGTTATTTTCAATCAATCCCCTAAGTTCATCATTCGCTTCTACTTTAGCAACTCCTGATGGCGTCCCCGTAAAGATAATGTCTCCGATCTTTAAAGTGAAATATTTTGACACATATTCTATGAGTTCGTCAATTTTCCAAAGCATAAGGCTTGTATTACCTTGCTGAACAACAGTTCCGTTTTTTTCTAAGGAAAAATTAATGGCATCAACCGACTCGAAATTGGATTTCGGCAACCATTTACCCACTACTGCAGCGCCATCAAATGCTTTAGCTTTTTCCCATGGCAAACCCTTTTCTTTTAATTTCTGTTGCAAATCGCGCGCTGTAAAGTCGATACCAAGACCGATTTCATCATAATATTTATGCGCGAATTTTTTATCGATATGTTTTCCAACCTTAGAGATCTTGACCAAAATTTCCACTTCATGATGCACATCATTAGAAAAATCGGGAATAAAAAAAGGCTGCTTTTTCAATAAGATCGCCGTATCAGGCTTTAAGAATATAACCGGATCTGTTGGTTTTTCATTAGCCAACTCCTTAATATGATCCGTATAATTACGGCCTATGCAGATGATTTTCACGCTGTATTGATTGTTTTTTATTATTATTTTTTATTTTGTTTGATGGACAAAATTAATCAGAGAGTCTAGATGTCAGAGTATTGCACAGAGATGGTCGGAACATCACAAAGTAACACATAGCAAAACCAAACAAACTTCAACTGCTCAGATTTGAATCCTGACTGCTGACTGCTGACTAGGCTAATTTATTATTGAAATTCCTCAACTTAATTGCCGTCAACACTTTTTTGGTATATAATGGAAAATCAGCATTGAGCAACCATCCAAAATATCCAGGCTCCTCATTTAATACGTCTTCTACCCTTTTTCCTTTATGTTTCCCAAAAGAAAAACATTCTTCATTATATTTATTGAAAGTGATAAATCCGGCAAAATCAGCGAACTTTTTTCGCTAACTGAATTCGGCCAAAAACTTGGTATCATTTTCCAATTCCTCATACCTTGCTATTTGAGCTTTCAAAACCTCATAAGTGGCTTCAGTATCTGCGGCAGCACTATGGGCATCATCCAGAGTTTTATCGCAATAAAACTTATAAGCGGCAACTAAAGTACGCTGCTCCATCTTGTGAAAAATGGTTTGCACATCAACGGCTACGCGACCTTTCATATCAAAATCAACACCAGCACGCAACATTTCTTCCGCTAGTAATGGAATATCAAATCGGTCAGAATTAAACCCTGCCAAATCTGAATCCTTAACCATTGTATTAATCTCTTTTGCCAACTCTTTAAAGGTTGGCTTGTCGGCAACATCAGCGTCACAAATTCCGTGGATTGCAGTAACCTCAGCAGGTATTGGCATTTCCGGATTTACTAACCACGTTTTCCGCTCTTCATTACCATTAGGAAAAACCTTTATTACGGCAATTTCCACGATACGATCGGTAGTGATATTAATACCTGTGGTTTCAAGATCAAAAAAACAAATGGGTTTGGTAAGATTGAGCGTCATTTTTATATATTATTGTATGTTGTTTGTTGTTGAGCTGTTTTTTGTTGCTTAATATTCCTGTCTTCGCTAAAGCTGTGGACTGGCAATAATTTTATATGCAAAAATAGAAAAACCTAACTAGGTTAAGGTTAGGTTTATGAATTGTTTAGGTTTTATAAGAGCCCTGACAAGTTTCGAAAAACCTGTCAGGGCTAATCAATATTATATTTCTCTTTTCATATCCCAGCCTTCCAAATAATCCTTGACGGCTTTTACAAACTGTCCACCCAGCGCCCCATTGACCACACGATGGTCATAAGAATGGGATAGGAACATTCTGTAACGGATGCCTATAAAATCGCCTTGAGGCGTTTCTACAACAGCTGGAACTTTGCGGATCGCACCAAGTGCCAAGATTCCTACTTGTGGCTGATTGATAATTGGTGTGCCCATGATACTTCCAAAAGTACCAACATTGGTCACGGTATAGGTTCCGCCTTGGATATCGTCTGGTTTCAATTGCCCCAAACGCGCTCTGTTGGCCAAATCATTAACCTTCTTGGTCATCCCAAGAAGGTTTAACTGGTCGGCATCCTTAATAACAGGCACAATAAGATTGCCATCAGGAAGCGCCGCAGCCATACCTAAATTAATATGTTTCTTTTTGATGATTTTATCATCTTGAAGCGAAATATTCATCATTGGAAAATCGCGAAGTGCCTTTGCAACGGCTTCCATGAAAATTGGTGTAAACGTCAAACTTTCGCCTTCACGATTTGCAAATTCATTTTTATGCTTATTGCGCCAGTTCCATATATTGGTTACATCGGCCTCAATAAAACTTTGTACGTGAGCCGACCTTTGAATCGATTCCACCATATGATGCGCAATCAATTTGCCCATTCTGGTCATCTCTATAATTTCATCGCCATCACTTCCAATGACTGGAGCAACCTGTGGTTTATCCACTGCTTTTTGTTGTGCTGGTTCTGCTACTGAAATTTCTTTCGCCGACTCAGCAGTTGGTGCTGACTTCTTATTTTCGAGATATACAATAATATCATTCTTGGTAACGCGCCCATCTTTACCTGTACCAGAAATTTGGTCCAATTCAGATTGTGGAATACCTTCTTGTTTGGCTATATTTTTAACTAATGGCGAATAAAA
>NZ_JBDSLS010000234.1:0-6883 GCF_039916245.1 Gelidibacter sp. | reverse complement strand
TGTGGATTATCTTCAGAAATAACTAAAATTAGATACTCTAATAACTATTTAAATTTTGTAAATTTGCCTGCGTTTAACAACGCATCATGGCAACTACTACAAAATACATATTCGTCACTGGAGGAGTAACGTCTTCCTTAGGGAAAGGCATTATTGCAGCCTCTTTGGCAAAATTACTTCAAGCGCAAGGCTACAGAACAACCATTCAAAAATTGGATCCTTATATTAATGTCGATCCGGGTACAATGAATCCTTATGAGCATGGTGAATGCTACGTAACGGATGATGGTGCCGAAACCGATTTGGATTTAGGACATTATGAACGTTTTTTGAATGTGCCTACAAGCCAGTCAAATAACGTGACTACCGGTCGCATCTATCAAAGTGTGATTGAAAAAGAACGTCGTGGTGAGTTTTTAGGAAAAACCGTTCAGGTCATTCCACATATTACCGATGAAATTAAACGCCGCATCCAAATTCTTGGAAATTCTGGTGATTATGATATCGTTATTACCGAAATAGGAGGAACCGTTGGCGACATTGAATCCCTACCTTATATTGAGGCAGTACGTCAATTAAAATGGGATTTGGGAGAGCATAACGCGATCGTGATCCATTTAACTTTGGTGCCTTATTTGTCTGCAGCAGGCGAATTGAAAACAAAGCCTACTCAACACAGTGTCAAAACTTTGATGGAAAGTGGCGTTATGGCAGATATTTTAGTATGCCGTACAGATCGTGAGTTGCCGTTAGACTTACGCCGTAAACTGGCCTTGTTTTGCAACGTTCGTGAGGAAGCTGTCATTCAATCTATTGATGCGTCAACAATTTATGACGTGCCTAATTTGATGCTGGAACAAGGATTGGATAAAGTGGTTCTTAAAAAATTAGATCTTCAAAGTGATAAACCAGATTTGACACAATGGAATCAGTTTTTAAAACGACTTAAAAATCCTAAGAGCGAAGTAACCATTGGATTGATTGGTAAATATGTAGAATTACAGGATTCTTACAAATCTATTTTGGAATCATTCATTCATGCAGGTGCTGAAAATGAAGTGAAAGTAAATGTAGAATCGATTCATTCGGAACATTTAACCGTAGAAAATGCTGCTGAAAAATTAGCGCATTTAGATGGTGTATTGGTGGCTCCCGGTTTTGGAGAGCGTGGTGTGGACGGAAAAATTGAGGCTGTTAGATATGTGAGAGAAAACAATATTCCGTTTCTGGGGATTTGTTTAGGCATGCAAATGGCCGTAATTGAATATGCTCGAAATGTTTTGGGTTTAAAAAACGCCAATTCAACAGAGATGAATCCGCATACCTCTGATCCTGTCATTGATTTGATGGAATCACAAAAAAACATCACGGATAAAGGTGGAACCATGCGTCTTGGCGCTTGGGCTTGCCATTTGGAAGAAGGAAGCATTGTCAAAGATGTTTATAAAAAATCAGATATTTTAGAGCGTCATCGTCATCGTTATGAATTTAACAACGCGTATAAACAGCAAATTGAAGACGCTGGTATGAAAGTTACCGGAGTTAATCCTGAAACCGGATTGGTGGAAATTGTCGAAATTCCTGCTCATAATTGGTTTGTAGGTGTGCAGTACCATCCCGAATATAAAAGCACAGTAACCAATCCACATCCATTGTTTGTGGCATTCGTGAAAGCTGCCTTAGGTTATAAAAACAAAAAAAACGGTGTCAGTATGGCACAAAATTAAAATTGGATGCATTTTTGCTCTGAAAAATCGTATTAAAAAATAATTACCAACTTAAAAAGACTTATCGGATTTTAAAAACTCTCAAGTCTGAATATCAAATACATGGAAGAAAAGAAATTTGATCTCAATTCGATTATAGGATTCGTTCTTATTTTTGGGATATTATTGTTCATGCTATGGCAGAACCAACCAACTCCTGAGGAGCTTGCAGCAGAGGAATTAGCGAAAAAAGTGCAAGTAGCGGCAGAGAAAAATGCGGAAGTGAAAAAAGACACTTTTGTTACCAATGCTGAAGATTATTCCAATACAACGGCTTCTGATTCTTTGAAGCTGGAAGCCTTGAAGAATAAATTAGGTGCTTTTGCGTATGCATCAACCCTACCATCTGCTAAAGATCATGAGACTTTGGTTGAGACCGATTTGTTAGAGTTAAAGTTTAGCAATAAAGGAGGATACCTTTCTGAAGTCAAACTTAAGAAGTTTGTGAATTCTGATTCCGTGCCCATCTATATTATTAAAGATGGTAATGCTGCTTTTAATATTTCATTTTCAACAACGGATAACAGAAATTTAAACACCCAAGATCTTTATTTCGAACCAACGATAACCAAAAATGGTGAAAACACGGTGGTGTCGATGAAACTTAAAGTTTCTGAAAATAAGTTTTTGGAGTATCGTTATGAGTTGAAGCCAAACGATTATATGTTTGGTTTCCATGTGCGTTCACAAGGTTTAAGTGATGTGTTCAATAGTTCTCAGGAAATTAATCTGGATTGGAAGATCAAGACTTATCGTCATGCCCAAAGTATCTCTTATGAAAACAGATATACCGAGCTCATTTTTGAATATGAAGGTGGTAAAGATGATTATTTAGGTCAGGGTAGTTTTAAGGATGATACAAAAAAAGATATTACTTGGATCGCTAATAAGCAGCACTTTTTTACCTCAATTCTTTTAGCCGATCAACCTTTTAAATCGGGATATTTTTCTTCAAAAAACTTAGTTGAAGATGAAGATATAGATACTCTTTTTACTAAAGCATTCGCTAGTAGATTGCCGTTGGCTCTTGAAGGTGGAGAACTTAATAAGAGCATGGACTTGTATTACGGGCCAAGTGATTATAAAATCCTGAATGCTTATGATAGAAATCTAGATGAAGTGCTTCCATTAGGTTGGGGAATCTTTGGATGGATTAACCGCTACCTATTTATTCCTTTATTTGGATTTTTAGGATCCTATATGTCTTACGGAATTGCAATTGTGGTCATGACGATCTTGATCAAATTGTGTTTGTCATTCGTTCAGTACAAACAATTCTTGTCACAAGCTAAACTTAAGATCATTAAGCCAGAATTGGATGCGATCCGTGAGAAATACAAAGACAACAAGATGAAAATTCAGCAAGAAACGATGGCGCTGCAGTCTAGGGCTGGTGCAAGTCCGTTGGCTGGTTGTATTCCAGCGTTGATTCAGTTGCCAGTGTTTTACGCTTTGTTCCAATTTTTCCCATCGGCCTTTGACATTCGTCAAAAGAGCTTCCTTTGGGCAGATGATTTATCGTCTTATGATACGATTTTGGATTTACCATTCAAGATTCCTTTTTATGGGGATCACGTGAGTTTATTCCCAATATTGGCCTCTATCGCTATTTTCTTTTATATGAAAATGACTACAGGACAACAAATGGCTACACAACCAACGCAAGAAGGAATGCCGGATATGGCGAAAATGATGAAGTATATGATTTACTTCTCGCCAATCATGATGTTGTTCTTCTTTAATAACTATGCTTCTGGATTGAGTTTGTATTATTTCATTTCGAACTTGATTAGTATTGGGATTATGATATTCATCAAGAATTTTGTTTTGGATGAAGAAAAAATCCACGCACAAATTCAGGTTAATAAAGCAAAACCTAAGAAAGAAAGTAAGTTCCAAAAGAAAATGAAAGAGATGATGGAACAAGCGGAAGAGCAGAAAAAACAAGGAAAACGGTAAGTTTTTCTTCAAAAATTATAAAGATATGCCTCTGAGTTTTCAGGGGCATATTTTGTTTAAGGTCTATTGTATGGTATTTTTGTGAAGAGGAAAGTCAACTAAATTTCCCTTTAAAATCTATTGGCAGTGCGACAATTTTTAAATGATTGGGTTATTGAATGAGACATTTTATTTATAAATTCTGTCTGTTACTTTCCATGACGAGTGCTTTTGTCTGTGACAGTGCATAAGGTGTTCTGGCCTTTCTGAAGCATACTCTTTAATATAGGAAGTGTTCGTACTGGAATGCAAAATGGATCGCTAAATAGATATTCTAATCCTATAATTAGGAATAACAACGGTAAAATCTTTAAGGTTTTGAAATAAGTGTCATTTTTTTGAGTTTATTTGTTCGACATAAGATTAACTAAACAGTTTTTGAGTTTAATGAATTTGTAAAATGATTAAGCAAAATATTATTTTAGGGTTATTTTTAACCCTGTTTTTAACACCTATGCTTGCGCAAGATCTTATTAATCAGCTCGATAATGACGGGAAGCGCCATGGTTTATGGAGAAAGGATTTTGATAACACTACTCAGCCCAGGTACGAAGGTGTTTTTGAACATGGCAAAGAGGTTGGACTGTTCAAGTTTTATAAAATGGACGGAAAGAAGAGTGTGTTGAGTGCCACCCGAGAATTTTCGGCTAATAATAACAATATCATTGTGAAGTTTTATTCATCCAAAGGAAAACTGATCAGTGAAGGTCAAATGGTCGGCAAATTGTTTGTCGGGAAATGGGTGTATTATCATAATAAAACCAATGGCATTATGATTGTTGAACATTATAATGACCAAGGGCAATTGGATGGCGAAAGATTGGTGTATTATCCCAAAGGTCAACTGGCGGAGCAAACCAATTATGTGAATGGCAAACAAAACGGGAATTCAAAAGTGTTTTCTGAAAACGGGGTGGTGATTAAAGATTTTTTATATAAAGATGATATGCTTGATGGTATGGCTAAATACTACAATGCTGCCGGACAGTTATTAGCGGAAGGTGTTTATAGAAATGATAAAAAACATGGGATTTGGAAATACTATGAAAACGGTGTTTTAAGTGAAGAAAAGGATTTTACGGTGTATAGTAAAAATCCGGGGAAGCAGTAGGGAAGGGTTTCAGGTTTCAAGTTTCAGGTTTCAAGTTGTCCGAAGTTTAAATGCCATTTTGTGCTTGAATTTCGATTGCAACTTGTTTGCTGAGCTTATCGAAGTATATATTTCTTCGCGTCCCTTGCGCCCGACTTTGCGTCCTTGCGGTTAAAAAAGTAGTTTCTTACTTAAATGCAAAGGCACTAGGTTTCTTCGCAAAGGTGCAATGTATTGGTGTTGACGCTATGTGTTGAGACTTACGAAATTTTCTCATTTCAATTTGGACTTCATTTTCATTTTCATTTTCAATTTCGATTTCAATTTCAAACGAATCTTCGTAATTTTGCAAAATGAAAAGAGTAATAGTAGGACTTTCGGGAGGTGTAGATTCAAGTGTGGCTGCGTATTTGTTAAAGGAGCAAGGCTATGAGGTCATTGGCTTGTTTATGAAAAATTGGCATGATGATTCTGTGACCATTTCTGATGAATGTCCATGGTTGGATGATAGCAATGACGCCATGTTGGTGGCAGATAAATTAGGAATACCCTTTCAAACGGTCGATTTGAGCGAGCAATATAAAGAACGCATCGTCGATTATATGTTTGACGAATACCAAAAAGGCCGTACACCAAATCCCGATGTGCTTTGTAACCGGGAAATAAAGTTTGACGTGTTCATGAAAATCGCCCTCGATTTAGGTGCAGATTTTGTGGCTACAGGTCATTATTGCCGTAAAGGTGTCTTGCAAAAAGATGGCAAAGAGATCTATCAATTGCTTGCTGGCGTTGATACCAATAAAGATCAGTCTTATTTTTTATGTCAATTGTCTCAAGAGCAATTATCAAAAGCCTTATTCCCTATTGGTGAATTAACAAAACCTGAAGTCCGCAAAATTGCTGCCGAACAGGATTTGATTACGGCAGATAAAAAAGATTCCCAAGGACTCTGTTTTATTGGTAAAGTAAGACTTCCCGAATTTCTACAGCAAAAATTACAGCCAAAAGAAGGTGTGATTGTTGAGATTTCTGCGGAACAACATATATACAATCAAACAACGCCAGACTTTACTTCTGAAAAGGACAAGTTTGATTATTTGACCCGAAAAATTGACTATAATATTTCTGACGGAAAAATAGTAGGCAAACATCAAGGGGCGCATTATTTTACAAAAGGTCAGCGTAAAGGACTTGCCGTTGGTGGCACCGTCGAACCACTTTTTGTAATCGAAACGGATGTTGAAGAGAATGTCATTTATACGGGTCAAGGTAAGGAACATCCAGGCTTACTTAAAAGTGCCTTGTTTGTTAATAACGATGAAGTCCATTGGATTCGTGAAGACCTAAAACTAGGTTTAGATCAAACGATGGAAGTCAAAGCGCGAATCAGATACCGTCAACCTCTTCAAAATGCAACACTACATCAACTTGAAAACGGACTTTATGTGATTTTTGAAGAACTTCAATCGGCTATCACTGAAGGTCAATTTGTGGCTTGGTACCATGATGACGAATTAGTTGGTTCGGGAGTTATTTCTTAAATTGCAGTAATAATTTTCCGAATTATTGCTGATGAAATTGAAGATCTTCTCGTTTTTATTTTGCTTTTTTTCTTATGCAGTCTTCGCACAGCAAGATGCGTGGGTATATTTTACCAATAAGGAAAACGTTGAAGTTGCCATTCAAAATCCAATTTCTATTCTTTCGCAAAAAGCCATTGATAGAAAAAACGCCCATAATATTGCTATAGACGTTAGGGATGTGCCGGTTAATGAATCCAATATTAGGCGTTTAAAAAGTACTAGTGGCATTACAGTTCTGGCAAAATCCAAGTGGATGAATGCAGTTCATGTAAGAGGTGAAGTTTCTGATATCTCAACGCTTTTTGATTTGTATTTTGTGGCGTCCATTGACTTTGCTGATAAAAATTTAAATGATTTATCACGACCAGCAAAGCAAAAGGATAAGTTTGCCCTTGAGGCCAGTTTGGAAGATTTTAATTATGGAAGTGCTCAAAATCAAGTCAGCA
>NZ_JBDSLS010000233.1:0-32559 GCF_039916245.1 Gelidibacter sp. | reverse complement strand
TATTTTGTATGTTATATTATTAAGCAGAGCAAATATATTTGATTAAACTGATACTAGTGAATCTTAGTTATACAATTTTATCAACAGTTTGTCTATTTGCGTATTGTAATTTAGGTTTTCCTTAGATGTGTTAACCGTTTGTAAATCAGTTTAAAAACATCAATTTTTCTGGTTATGGATTATGAGGAAATTAAAAAACAATTAACAAAACGAATGAATACGCATAAGATGGTCTTTTCTTCAATTATTAACAAGTAAGTTATCCTTAAAGATATGCTATTTCTATGCGTATTTTTTACGTCTTAAATAATTGAAAATAATTCCAAACAAGGCCAAAATCACGAGCGGTAATGCAATAGTTATGAGTCGCCATTGTGTTTTGTTGGTTTCTATTTTTTGTTCATCCAAAAACGCAATATTGATATCCTTGGTTCTGACCTCCAATAAACCATCGTCACTTAAAAGATAATTTACGGCGTTCAATAAAAATTCTTTATTTCCAAAGCTTTGTCCCGTCCATCGATCAAACCCCAATTCTTGAGGTTGATTTTTGAGGACGTCATTTTTAATAATATCGCCGTCAGCAATCACAATCATTTTAGTGTCTGTGCTGATATCTTTATTGGAATCTAGTTTAAAAGGTTTGATTCTGTCCTTATAAACCGAGGTAAACTGACCTTCCAATAGCACGGCCAAATTTTGCGGGCCTTTAGTATAGGTGGAAGGATCGGGTTCTTCGGTAACAACTTCTAGTCGGATTTCTTTTGGAACACCTTCTAGCTTAGTGAGTTTAGAACTCTGCAGAAGTATGGTTTTTTGTGTGCTACTTTTTAGAGTGTCCAATTGGTTGGCAAAATCAAATTTCACCAAATTCAAATTACTTGTAATCGGATGCTCCGGATTTCCAGCAGCCAAAGGCGAATAAGGCCATCTTAGCGGTTGGAATTGCGCATTGCTACCCTCGCCCATGGCAATCGTTATAGGCGCCGAGTACATGTCATTCACAATTACCGGATTGATACGTACGCCATATTTAAAGAAGAAATCATTCAGGTTCAAATCGTTCATCAGGGCAATGCCACGGCCTTCATCATTGTAAAGGCTGTCTTTGTCCATCGAAACACTTTCGGTAAGCCATAAGCTTTTCCCGCCGTTCATAGTAAATTGATCCAACACCAATTTTTCTTCTTCAGTAAAGGCTTCCGTCGGTTTTGCAGCAATGATAAGGTCAAATTCGTTGAGTTTTTTTAGTGTGCCTTGTGGATTTGTTGCGACACTATCTAAAGTAAAGGGCGCAATGAAATAATGTTCTTTTACCGATTTTAAAAAATCTGCCAAATATTTATCCTCAAGCTCGCCATTCCCTTTTAGGATGGCAATCTTTTTACTTTTTTCGGTTACTAATTTCTGAAAACCCTCAGCAAAGGCATATTCTAAATGTTGAATGGAATTGCTGACCAATTCTTGTTGGGTAGATCCTATTTTATTTTTTATCAACGGAATTTTAACCGTCTGCTCATTATAACTTGCCAATGCCCAAGGGAAAATCAATTCCTGTGAGGTCTTACCGTTATTATTGACACTCAATTGCAAAGGTTCCAAACCTCGTTGCATCAATTGCTCAATATTATTATCACGTGCGCTTTCATCTTCCAACGGATTGATAAAATTGAACTTTATCTGATTGTTATCTAACGCAAACTCTTCCAATAATTGTTGGGTCTCATTTCTTAAGCGTCTAAACTCCGAAGGAAAATCGCCTTCTAAAAATACATCAACAATTAACGGCGATTTTACATCCTTCACAATATTCAAAGCCGATTGTGATAAGGTATAGCGTTGGTCTTGCGTCAGGTCAAAACGTTTGTAAACCTTAGTGCCCATCCAATTTAAAACCATCAGAACAACAAGGAGAACAACAATTTTGATAAGATTTGATTTATTTTTTAGCATCAGATTTTAGGTCTAATTTAAAAGTGTTCACTTTAATTACTTTATCATTCTTAAATATGATTTCCATGGCTTCCGATTTGTCATTAAAAGCTCCCGGATGTATTCCAAGTCCATAATTCCACTTATCTTGATCATAGTCATCTTTTACATCGTCCCAAGTGAGCCATTCATAAGTGCCCAAAAGTTCGTTAACGATCTCTTTCGATTTGCCAAGTAGTGTATCCGTTTCTTGGATATTATCATACATTTCATAACGAAAGCTGGGTTTATTAATAAAAACCGCTGAATCAAAATATTTTTGATGATGATAACTGCTGAAAATATTGATCATTGGATAAAACGCGTAGAAATATATAAATGGCGTCAAAATAAGACTTAGCGGAATGGCAATCCATTTGCGATCATCAATAGTTTTGATAAATAGAAATGTCAACGTAAATACGATGACGAGAAAAACAACAAGGATAGGCGTGATAATCATATTATTTTTTTTGAATATTAAATTGTGTGATTGCAATAAAAAAGACGGATATACTTACGAAGTACAGCAAATCCCTGGTGTCCAAAACACCTCGGCTAATACTGTTGTAATGCGCTTCCATGCCAAATTGTTCAATTGGTAAAGCGCTCAAATTGGAAAGCCCTTCAAATCCGAAATAAAAGAAAAAGCATAAAAACACGGCGATGAGAAATGCTACAATTTGATTGTCAGAAAGGGTAGAGGCAAAAAGCCCGATGGCAGCGTATGCCGCTACCAAAAACAGCAGACCCAAATAAGATCCGATAATACTCCCGTAATCTAAAATATTGCCGTCAAGCTTTAAATTGTCAATCGCGAAAATATAAAGCAGTGTTGGCAATAAAGCGAGAAAGATCAATATTAAAGCGCCAAAATATTTGCCCAAAACAATTTGTAAATGGGAAATCGGTTTGGTCACTAAAAGCTCCAAAGTGCCTTGTTTTTTTTCATCAGAAAAACTGCGCATCGTCACTGCTGGTACTAGAAAAATAAGAATCCAAGGCGCCAAAAGAAAAAATGGTGCCATATCAGCAAAACCACTTTCCAGAATATTGAAATCGCCTTTAAATAACCAAAGAAAAAGTCCGCTGAGGACTAAAAACAGCCCAATTACCAAATATCCGATTGGAGAGGCAAAGAAGGCGTTGATTTCTTTTTTAAGAATAGCAAGCATATAATTAAGTTGTATATTATTTAAGTGATATCAATTTGTCGACACTCCAAGCTTCTGGTTTATCATTGAAAAACTGTTTGGTTTTTGCCCAAACGGTATTAAAAAGCTCAGAGTTACGATAATTTTCCAAATCGGACTCTTCCTTCCAATAGCTATAAGTGAAAAAAATGTTGGTATCTTGTTTATCTCGATAAAGTTCTAAAAACTCACAGCCTTCAAAATTTCTGATCAAATGCTTTTTGCTTTCAAAATAAGCCAAGAAATCATCCACTTGCGATGGCTCAAAACTCATTTTTACAATTCTTATAAACATGGTTGTTTTACTTTTTTTTTGTTAGTCCTCAGTCCTCAGTCCTCAGTCTCAGTTGATGAACCGTAAACCACTAATCCCTTATGCCTCCGTCATCCGCATCTGTCTTCGGTCATCCGTCTTCGGTCATTTTTCAATTTTACGGTTTCAAAAAATTCACCGTCACGGTATCCCGCATTTTCAGTCCCATTAAGCTTGATGCGCTTCCCACGGTGGAAAGATCACTTTTATAAATGGCAATTTCCAAATAGTTGGACGAATTAAATACGACTAATCCGCGGCCTTCATCTTGGCGCTGGTCTTCGGGAATATCAAAATTAACAATATCGCTATATCTTACGTAAATCTCCTTGAATTTATAACTGCGCGCTGAAATTTCGAAAGGTCGTCCTTTTTGGATCTGTTCAAAAAATTTACGACGGATATTAGTGATCACATTGCCATAATTGTCAATATAAATAACGCTGCCAATAATTTGAGATTTATCCTCATTGATAAAGGGATTCAAATTTTTGATGGGTTTTATATCGCTAATCACTTTGCCGACAACTTCGAGAGTGCCGCCGCGTGCGATATGGCAAGCCACTTTTACGAAAACGTCCAAAACCGGAAAATTACTCTGTATTTTATCATGTATGTTGATTTCAACAATCTTTTCAGGAGCAATTTCATTACAAATCATACTCATAATCCCGTTATTGGCACCGATAAAGTAATGATCGTCTAATTTTACAGCAATATGTTTGTTCTCTGGATTTAATTCGGAGTCAATGCCGATCACATGTATCGACCCTTTTGGGAAACTACTATAGGCATTTTGTATAATGTATGCGGCTTCCAAAACATTGAAAGGCGAAACATCGTGTGAGATATCAACAATTTTCACCTCTTCAAGTTCACTGTAAATAGCACCTTTAATTGCACCAACAAAATGGTCTTTTTCTCCAAAATCAGTAGTTAGTGTTATGATTGCCATGTACTTTGATATATTCTTTTTTAATTGGTTACTATGAAGCTACCGCTTTAGGGTGTCTGTTGAAAAATATTTATACTTTAAATGTTTTGATGAAACTTATTATAGAATATTTCAGTTAGATTTGTAAGGTAGCATGAAAAAAATGAGACTTTTTAAGTCCGCACAAAACTAATAAAACTTAAGAGATTAATATATTAAATCCCATAGCTTTTGAATGAACTTATAATCGAATTAGAGGAAATTGCTCCAAAAGACTTTTTTGGAGATCACAATGTTAATATTGAACTTCTTAAAAAGTATTTTCCAAAATTGAAGATCGTTGCCAGAGGCAATAAAATAAAAGCTTATGGAGATGAAGATTTGCTGGAGGAATTTGACAAACGCATGACGTTGCTTACTGAGCACTTTGCCAAATACAATAGGCTTGATGAAAACGCAATTGAACGTGTTTTGACGAGCGAAAGCAGTGAGGATTATGCGACTTCCGAAAAAAGTAATGAGGTCATCGTACACGGTGTTGGAGGAAAAATAATAAAGCCCCAAACGGCCAATCAACGCAAATTGGTTGAAAGTATGCGTAAACACGATATGGTGTTTGCCATTGGTCCTGCCGGAACTGGTAAAACCTATACAGGTGTTGCCTTGGCGGTAAAAGCATTGAAAAACAAGGAAGTGAAACGAATCATTTTAACGCGTCCGGCCGTTGAAGCTGGAGAGAATCTTGGATTTCTTCCGGGAGATTTAAAAGAAAAGTTAGATCCCTATATGCAGCCACTTTATGATGCCTTAAGAGATATGATTCCGGCTGAAAAGTTAGCGCAATTCCTTGAGAATGGCACCATTCAAATCGCACCATTAGCTTTTATGCGGGGGCGAACGTTAGATAATGCCTTTGTGATTTTAGATGAAGGACAGAACACCACCCATAACCAAATGAAAATGTTCCTGACCAGAATGGGTAAAAACGCCAAGTTTTTATTGACAGGTGATCCTGGACAGGTGGATTTGCCACGACGCACCACTTCCGGATTAAAGGAAGCGCTTTTGATTTTAAGAAATGTGGAAGGGATAGGTATTGTATATCTGGATGAAACGGATGTCATTCGTCATAAATTGGTCAGAAAAATTATTGAAGCCTATAAAGAAATTGATAGCATCGATTAAGGAAGTTCTCCAGAGTAATTTAGCAGGTGTCAGGTTAAGAAATCTGACAACAATGCAAATTATCGCCTCATATATAATTCTAGCAATCAGTGATTTGAGAGATTTAAAAGAAATTTCCCACCGTGAAGACGTAAATGGTATAGGTTTTGCACGTTGATGGCTCAACTTAAAAACTATTTAATAATGAAGAAGCTTATTTTATTATTTACGTTGTTCGTCGTAGGAACAACTTTTGCACAAGAAAACAAGACTATCAAATACGAGGATATCAGTTCGAAAAATTCATGGTTAAAAATTGGATTAAACGCAGGGGTTCCTATGGGCGATGCTAGCGATGTTTCTTCTTTTGCTCTAGGATTGGATTTGAAAGGTCAATATTTAGTAACGCCTCATTTTGGGATTGGATTAACTACAGGTTACGATCATTTTTTCGGTAAAGATGGTGTTGATGACTTCGGTATCATTCCAGCAGCAGCCTTTGCTAGATATTACTTTAAACCAAAAGGCTTATTTTTAGGCGTTGACCTTGGCTATGGATTCTTAACCAATGTTGACAACAATGCCGGTGGTCTTTATGTAAATCCTCAAATAGGATATCACAACAGAGATTGGAATTTTTATGCCTACTACCAAAATACATTTGCTGAAAATGATTTTGATATCCAAGTGCTTGGAATCGGTGCTACGTACAACCTGAGATTTTAATCTCTGATTTTAAATAATTTATAAAGAGCAGTTTTTACTGCTCTTTTTTTTGTGAACTAAACGCCATTAGCCTTACTTTTGTAATGCTTAAAATTTTTAATATTTCTACAAAAATGAATACCATCACAGACACCAATTTTAATTTTCCAGGACAAAAAAGCCTTTATAAAGGTAAGGTCAGAGAAGTTTATAATATCAATGACAATCTTTTGGTCATGGTTGCAACCGATCGTTTGAGTGCTTTTGACGTGGTAATGCCCAAGGGAATTCCTTATAAAGGACAGATTTTGAATCAAATTGCGACAAAATTTATGGCGCAAACCCAAGATTTGGTGCCGAATTGGTTAATTGCAACGCCAGATCCTAATGTGGCGGTTGGTCATTTATGTGAGCCTTATAAGGTAGAAATGGTAATTCGTGGCTATATGTCTGGTCATGCAGCCCGCGAATTCAAAGCTGGTAAGCGTGTCCTTTGTGGGGTTCAACTTCCAGAAGGCATGAAAGAAAACGATAAATTTCCAGAGCCTATTATTACCCCAGCAACGAAAGCTGAAATGGGAGATCATGATGAAGATATTTCCAGAGAGGAAATCCTTAAACGTGGTATCGTGAGTGAAGCGGATTATTTGGTTTTAGAAGATTATACGCGCAAACTTTTTCAAAGAGGATCGGAAATTGCAGAAAGCAGAGGTCTGATCTTGGTGGATACCAAATATGAGTTTGGTAAAACAAAAGATGGCAAAATCGTATTAATTGATGAAATCCATACGCCAGATTCTTCGCGTTATTTTTATGCCCATGGCTATCAAGATCGTCAGGGCAATGGCGAGTTGCAAAAGCAATTATCTAAAGAGTTTGTACGCCAATGGTTGATTTCTAATGGTTTTCAAGGGTTGGAAGGACAGACTGTTCCTGAAATGAGCGATGCTTATATCGAAACGGTTTCTGATCGCTATATAGAGCTTTATGAAAAGATAATGGGCGAGCCGTTTGTGAAAGCAGATGTCAATAACATTCAGGAGCGCATCAAAACTAATGTGGAGCGCTTTTTATCAGAGCAGCATTAATCGATTGGGTCCGGTTTTTTTAACCCGAGTATTTTCCGTTTTATTAAGCGCATAAATTTTCTGAGATGTTTGTAGATAAAAGCGTTGGTTTTTCCAATATGGAACACAATCAAGCACACGGCAATCATAAACGCGATAGCTCCAAAAAAGGCTTCCCAAGGCTCTAAGGATTTATAGTAAAAATGTTTTAAACCAATTCCAGTGAAACTTCCATAGATAATGATAAAGTGGACGATATAAATGTTCAAGGTTTTTTCGCCTATTTGTGTCACTATGGACTGTTTCATGAAGCGTTCAAGCATATAGAAAAAAGTAAAATACAACATCACATTCCCTAATCGCAGAAACAAATAATTATAGTTTGCAGAACGCTCAAACAGCTCAATATTAGTAAGTTGGTACAGTTGTTGTAAAATGACCGTTGAATATTGAAGCAGAATGATGCCGCTCACTAAGAAGGCGGCAACAGTAATCTTTTTAAAGTGCTTTTTCTGAGAATTTCTAAAAAATAAGGTGGCCAAAAATCCTCCAAAGGCCACATACCCAAACCAAGGTAACATTGTAAATACAGACCCTTTGGATTTGCTCACGTAATTGGCAAATACTAGTGGAACATTTTCCAAAGTCAGATTTCGATATAAAGGTTCTGTAAGAAAGATGACGCAACCAATAATTAGCAATACGATTGATAGGATATAGCTATTTCGTCTGCACAGCAAATATATGCCAATCAATAAAAGAAGCGAAAGTCCAATGCATTGTAAGACATCTATAACCAAAAAATAGGTATCAAAACTCCCTTTTAACCAGGAGAAAAAGGGGATTCGAAGGGCGTAACCAATTAATATGAGCATTAAGCCTCGGGTAGCTCCTTTTTGAAGACGCTGCTTGTCACTGCCTTTTGCGTGCGCTTTCAATAACAAATACAGAAAGACCAATCCTGAAATCGTAAAAAACGTTGGTGCTGTAATTCCTCTAAAATAGGACCATACGGTATAGGCTACATAAGAGTCGTCTCGGTATATGGGATTTAAAAGGGTGTCCACAAAATGCCCTTGTAACATCATCAAAATGGCAAATGCCCTTACAGCATCAATAAAATAAAGTCGGGTTGCTTTCAATCAGAATTTGGCTAGTAAATGTAAATATAATGTTAAAATCCAAAATTAGTAACTTTTCGGACGATTCCTGATTTTTTCTTAGACAATCTTGAGGTTTATAAATCGAAAAGGATATCTTTAAAATCGCTAATTAAAACTAAAAAATGAATACGCTCGATTCTATCTTTGAAACCTACGCTGATTATGCTTGGGGTTTACCCTTGCTCATATTATTAATTGGAGGTGGATTATACCTATTAGTACGGTCAGAATTTTTACCCTTTCGCTATTTTTTTCATGCCTTAAATGTTTTGCGAGGTAAATATGATGATTCTGATGCACCAGGAGAAATCACACACTTTCAAGCCTTATCCACGGCGTTGGCTTCAACGATCGGGATGGGAAATATTGCCGGGGTGGCTGTAGCCATTCATATTGGAGGTCCTGGCGCTATGTTTTGGATGTGGATGAGTGCCATTGTTGGGATGTCCACAAAATTCTTTACCTGTACCTTGGCTATTATGTTCAGGGGGAAGGATAGCAACGGCGATATTCAAGGAGGCCCAATGTATTTTATCATGGAAGGTTTAGGAAAATCTTGGAAGCCACTAGCGGTCTTTTTTAGTATCTGTGGATTGATAGGGGCCTTACCTGTTTTTAATGTCAATCAATTAAAGCAAGCCATTAATTATATTTTATTAGAGCCCAATGGCATTGCCGAAACTAATACTTCAAATTTTATAATTGGGATCATACTTGTGGCCATTACTGCTGTGGTTATTCTAGGTGGTTTGGAACGAATCAGTAAAACGGCTTCAAAGTTAGTGCCGGGCATGGTGTTGCTTTATTTTGTTTTAGTGATGATCATTCTTGGTGTTTATATAGAAGAAGTGCCAAAATACCTTGTATTAATGATTACCGATGCTTTTTCGGCGACCAATTTTAAAGGCGATTCATTTTTAGGAGGTGCTGTTGGTGGACTGATATTGTTGGGCGTAAGAAGAGGGGCCTTTTCAAACGAAGCAGGTATTGGTACTGCACCAATGGCTCACGGTGCAACCAAAACCAACGAGCCTGTGCGTGAAGGTTTAGTGGCCATGTTAGGTCCGGCGATCGATACGCTTGTGGTCTGTACGCTGACAGCTCTTGCCATTTTGGTAACTGGAGTATGGGAATCCAGTGAGGTTAATGGGGTAAGTTTAACCGCAGCAGCATTTAATGATGCCATCCCTGTGTATGGTAATTATTTGTTACTGATTTGTATTGCCACTTTTAGTATCTCGTCATTATTTACCTATTCATATTATGGTACCAAATGTATGTCCTTCTTATTTGGAGCACATAACAAACATTATTATAATTATTTCTATATCGCAAGTATCATCTTTGGTGCTGTGACTCCTTTAAGCATGATGCTCAATCTTATTGACGGAACTTTCGCCTTAATGGCCATTCCGACCATGACGGCCACAATTATTTTAGCACCTAAAGTCATTAAGGAAATTAAGGCGTATGCCAAGCGGATGCAACTGTAAACTTGCTGTTATAATATCTGCAGAAGAAGCAAAGTAATGATGAATATATTATCGTATTAAGAATTTATTGATATTTTTGAAAATATTAAGCTTGTGGCTCTCTGAATTTCATTGCCAAAAGTATAATTTTATAACACTACAATTAACAATACATTAAGATGAGTAATTACAGTATTAAAACCCTTGAAGAGTATTTCCAAATCTATAGAAAATCAGTTCGCGAACCCGAAAACTTTTGGGCAGAAATAGCCGAAGAGCATTTTTTATGGCGTAAAAAATGGGATAAGGTGCTCACTTGGGATTTTAGGAAACCCGAAATCAAATGGTTTGAAGGAGCAAAATTGAACATCACAGAAAACTGTTTGGACAGGCACTTGATCAATCGCGGTGACAAAACGGCCATCATTTTTGAGCCGAATAATCCCGATGAAGAAGCCCAACATATAACATATAGGCAACTGCATGAACGCGTCTGCAAAATGGCAAACGTGCTTAGAGATCAAGGCGTTAAAAAAGGAGATCGAATTTGTGTCTATTTACCTATGATTCCAGAATTGGCCGTTACTTTATTGGCATGTGCACGTATTGGGGCCATACACAATGTGATTTTTGCAGGTTTCTCAGCTAAAGCTATCTCTACCCGTATCATTGACAGCGATTGCAAAATGGTCATTACTTCAGATGGTTCTTACAGAGGAAATAAAAGCTTGGATTTAAAAGGAATTGTTGATGAAGCACTTCAAGCCTGTGCAAGTGTTGAAAAAGTATTGGTCGTAAAACGCACCAATGCCGACGTAACTATGGTTGAAAACCGTGATATATGGTTACAGCCGTTAATGGATAAAGCTTCTGGTCAATTTGATGCAGAAATCATGGATGCGGAAGATCCGTTATTCATATTATATACGTCAGGATCGACCGGAATGCCAAAAGGAATGGTACATACCGTCGCAGGCTACATGGTTTACACCGCTTACACGTTTAAAAATGTGTTCCAATACAAAGAACCGGATGTGTTTTGGTGTACTGCAGATATTGGCTGGATTACGGGCCATAGTTATATTGTTTATGGTCCTTTGGCCAATGGTGCAACGAGCGTGATGTTTGAAGGGGTGCCACAATATCCAGATTTTGGTCGCTTTTGGCAAATTATTGAAAAGCATAAAATCAATCAGTTTTATACCGCTCCAACAGCAATTCGTGCCTTGGCAAAGCAAAACCTTTCTTTTGTTGAAGATGTCGATCTGTCGTCTCTAAAAGTATTAGGATCGGTGGGAGAGCCGATCAACGAAGAAGCATGGCACTGGTACAATGACATTATCGGCAAAGGCAAAAACCCTATTGTCGATACCTGGTGGCAAACAGAAACGGGAGGCATCATGATTTCGCCTTTACCGTATGTGACCCCCACGAAACCAACCTATGCCACCTTGCCATTTTTAGGTGTTCAGCCTGCCATAGTAAATGAGGCTGGTGAAGAATTAATAGGCAATCAAGTAGAAGGGCGCTTATGCATTAAGTTCCCATGGCCAGGAATGGCACGAACCATATGGAACAATCATGCCCGTTATAAAGAGACTTATTTTTCTACTTATGACAACATGTATTTTACGGGTGATGGCGCTTTAAGGGATGAAGTGGGTTACTACAGAATTACAGGTCGTGTGGATGACGTGGTCATTGTTTCAGGACATAATTTAGGAACAGGACCTTTAGAAGATGCCATTAACGAACATCCAGCAGTTTCAGAAAGTGCCATTGTTGGATTTCCGCATGACATCAAAGGAAATGCACTTTATGGTTATGTAACTCTAAAAGAAACTGGCGAAAGCAGAGTCCATGATAACTTGCGTAAGGAGATTAACCAATTGATCTCTGAACGAATTGGTGCAATAGCCAAACTTGACAAAATTCAGTTTACGGAAGCTTTACCAAAAACAAGAAGTGGCAAAATTATGCGTCGCATTCTGCGGAAAATTGCTGAAAATGACCTCACAAATCTAGGGGATACCAGTACCTTACTCAATCCTGAGGTCGTACAAAATATTATTGAGAATAAACTTTAAAGCCAACCATGGGCACTATCGTTTCAATAGAAGATAAATTAAAGGAACGTATTAAGGAACTCACCTGTCTTTACAACGTGAGTTCCTATATTGCCAATTGTAATCTTTTCGATTTGGACCCTACCTTTAAGGCTATTGCTTTCAGCATTAAGGAAGCAGTTCTTTATAATACCGATGCTTTTGTAGAATTGAAACTGGGAGATAAATTGGTTGATGTTGGCGAAAAACCAGAAGAACAGGTCTCTATCTTCGCCGTCATAAAGGTTTTTAATCTTCCTTATGGCTCCATAAAATTTGGTTATCCGAAACCGAAATTTGATGCGGATGATTTTTTAGAAGAAGAAAAAAAGCTGATCCATTCATTGGCTTTGGAATTCGGTAATTTGATTGAGCGCAAGCAAATTATTGATAAAGAAGAAGTTACCAAACGCCAAATGGAGCGTGCCGATCGCTTGTCAATCTTAGGCGAAATAACTGCCGGAATTGCCCATGAACTCAATACGCCATTGGCTAATATTTTAGGGTTTTCAGAATTGTTGAAAGAACGTTTTGTCGATGAAGACGAGGCCTTGCAAGATTTGGATAAAATTATGCACAGTGCTATTTTTTCAAGAGAAGTGGTCAAGAAACTCATGTTTTTTTCCTGTGAAATGCCACAGCAAATGGAACTCGTTAATATTGACCCGATCATTGCTGATGCCATCAACTTATTAATGCCCAGTTTTGGCAAAAAAAACATAAAATACCATTTAAATTTTAGCGAAGACACTATTTATTTAAGAGTCGATGCCATCCAATTGACTCAAGTAGTCTTCAATTTAGTGATCAATGCCATTTATTTTTCACCGCAAAATGGCCATATTTCCATTGATGTTGATAATCAAGAACGAGAGGTAGTTTTAATCATTAAAGATGAAGGTGAAGGCATTCCAAAAGGCATTTCAGAATTCATATTTAATCCCTTTTATACTACAAAACCTGTGGGCGAAGGCTCAGGTTTGGGATTAAGTGTCGTACATGGCATCATGAAAAGCCATAAAGGAACTATAAAACATAGATCTAATCGGCCAAAAGGGACTATTTTTACGCTTACATTTCCAAAATTATAAGCGATGCACTTGGAACAAGAAAACATATTGATTGTTGATGATGATGTCCATATTTTGGAACTGATCCAAAGGCATTTGCAATCGTTAAACTTCCATACCTATAAAGCGGTTTCAGTAAAAGAGGCGATTACCATTTTACAGGATCAATCCATTGATTTATTAATTACCGACCTTCAGATGCCCGGAGTGGACGGTCTGCAATTGGTCAAGTACGTCTCTGAACATTTTCCTGAAATTCCAAAATTAGCGGTAACAGGCTACCCTTCCATTGATGGGGCTTTAAAAGCCATGAAGTCAGGAGTCATGGACTATCTCATTAAGCCATTCACTAAGGAAGAACTTAAAAATGCGGTTCAAAAGTCGCTCTCGTTAAGACAAGTTCCTGTTCGAAAAATAAAGAAAAGTGACCATGA
The DNA here is from genome assembly GCF_039916245.1 of Gelidibacter sp. Lineage (GTDB taxonomy): Bacteria > Bacteroidota > Bacteroidia > Flavobacteriales > Flavobacteriaceae > Gelidibacter. The sequence goes on along the minus strand of NZ_JBDSLS010000233.1, from coordinate 18,968 downwards.
TTTACCTGTTTTTGGAGAACTTATCGGGCAATCAGACGGCATGCTTAATGTCATCAATATTATTGATCGCGTAAAAGACAATAAAGCGACTGTTTTGATTAAGGGCGAAAGTGGAACGGGCAAAGAACTGGTGGCACGCGCCATCCATTATTCGGGGAAATTTGCCGCAGCACCTTTTGTGGCGGTCAATTGTGGGGCTATCCCAGAAAGCCTCTTGGAAGCAGAGTTATTTGGTTATACTAAAGGCGCATTTACAGGTGCCAATGATGACCGAAGTGGCTTTTTGCAAGCCGCAAACAAAGGCACTCTTTTTTTGGATGAAATTGGCAATGCATCCATAGCCACGCAATTAAGTTTGCTCAGAGTCCTGCAAGAAAAGGAAATCATGCGCGTGGGATCTCAAAGAGTAGAAAAAATTGATGTCAGAGTTATTGCCGCCACCAACGTCGATTTGAGGGAACTCATTAAAAACGGACGCTTTAGAGAGGATTTATATTATCGCCTTACGGTAGTTCAAATGGAGGTACCGCCTTTAAGAGATCGAAAGTCTGACATTCCGCTTTTGGTGGATAAATTTCTTTTCAAGTACGGTGTTGAATATAAGGATCGGATTGTTGACATATCTGAAGAAGCGTTGTTGGCACTTGAACGTTACGATTGGCCAGGAAATATTAGAGAACTTGAAAACAGCATTCAACGCGCTGTGATTATGTGTGATAAGCAATTGGAGGTTAGTGATTTACCTCACTATTTAAAGTTTCACATCGATTTTCCGAAAGAGGATATTTTGCTCTCTCTTAAAGAAGTAGAAAAAAGACATATTCTTAAAGTTCTTGAAGCCACCAACAACAATAAAACTAAAGCTGCAGAGATTCTTCAAATCGATCGAAAAACCCTTCGCGACAAGATAAAATAATTATAACCCATCTGGGGAATTATGGATCATTGGGTAAATACTGCCCACTACAACGATTTCGTATTAATTTATATTTTCAAATAACCCTCTGTATACTAGGTGTTTATCCTGATTTCTAACTCGTGCTGGTTTATTGGCACATCTATTGCCGTAATAACTGAGCTTTAAACTTTAAATTATGGACGTTTTAGGAAATAGCTTATGCGCATCGTGTGATCATCTCATATATTGCAGTTTGACAAAGGACAAAAGTTTTATCTGGTCATGCAGTGATTTTGACGCCTCTAAACAACACAATTTAGATTTTTAAGAAAAAATAATCCAAGAAACCAATGGTTTTCTGCCGTTAGCGGTACAAAGGTTTTCTCTTAAAAACAATGATATGGCAGTAGTAGAAGTTGTAAACGAGGCACCCAAACAAGGCATGTTAAAAAACGTAATGCAGGAATTTGATGCCGCATGCGATTTTATTCACTTAAATCCGAACATCAAAAGAATTTTATCGGTGCCCAATAACGAACTCATCATCCATTTTCCTGTACGAATGGACAATGGTGAAATTGAAATATTTAAGGGCTATCGTGTACAGCATAATAATGCCTTAGGACCTTATAAAGGTGGTTTGCGTTATCATCCTACTATTGACATTGATTCCGTAAAAGCATTGGCGATGTGGATGACCTGGAAAACTTCATTGGCGGGATTACCTTATGGTGGCGCCAAAGGAGGAATTCAAATGGATCCTAAAAAGTATTCCAATTCAGAATTGGAGCGTATCACAAGACGCTTTGCTTTTGCTTTAGGCGATAATATCGGGCCTGAGCATGATATTCCCGCGCCAGATGTCAATACCAATGCACAAACGATGGCGTGGATTGCCGACACCTATATGTCTACAAAAGCACCGGCAGAACGTTCAAAAAACATGCATGTTGTTACGGGGAAACCCGTGGGTTCTGGGGGCTTGGAAGGCCGTGACAGAGCGACAGGATACGGCGTATTCTTGACCATTAGGTGTTGGGCAGAAAACAAAAAACTGGATTTGAAAGGCAGGACTTTCATTGTCCAAGGATTTGGAAATGTTGGGTATTGGGCGTCTCATTTTTTGCAACAAGTGGGCGCAAAACTGGTTGCTGTGCAAGATGCTTTTGGAACGATAGCAAACGTTAACGGTTTAGAAGTGGAATCCTTACTCGATTATACAACGTCTCATGATGGAAGTATTGTTGGTTTTCCAGGGTCAGAAGTAGTTGCGAATGATGATTTTTTTGGATTGAATTGTGATATCTTTATTCCCGCAGCTTTAGGTAACCAAATTACGGAGGCTCGTGCGCGTCAAATTAAGGCCTTTTTAATTGCGGAAGGTGCCAATGGACCAACAACCTTTGAATCGGAAAAGATTTTGAACGAACGAGGCATCGATATTATTCCTGATATTCTTTGTAATTCTGGAGGAGTAATCGGCAGCTATTTTGAATGGTTACAAAACCGAAACGGAGAACTGTGGGATCTTGATGAAGTCATGACAAAAATTGAAAAGAAAATTACAGAGGTCTTTAAAAAAGTATATGAAACCTCTCAAATTAAAAACATTGACTTACGTTTAGCAGCTTATGTGATCGCGATTGAACGTATAGAAAAAGCATATATACAACGAGGAATTTTTCCTTAATTAAAACAATAAAAATATACACATGAAATGAGCATGCTAAAAATTTAATCATCCAATAGAATGATTAATTGCGAATAACATGTGTTCATTAAAAAACAATAAAAACATACACATGAAATGAGCATGCTAAAATTTAATCATCCAAGAGAATGATTAATTGCGAATAACATGTGTCCATTAAAAAACAATAAAAACACACACATGAAATACGGTAAATTAATATTAGAAAAGAAGGAGTACGTGATGATAAAGCGCTTGTTAAATCTCACTAATGACTATAAGGATTCTACACAAAAAGTATCCTTGACTAAATTTGCAAAGGAAATTGAAAGTGCTGAAATTTTGGACGATGACAAAGTGCCTGAGGATGTTGTAAGGATCAATTCAGAAGTTACCATTGCTACTAAGGATGGTTGGAAATATACCTTTCAGGTGGTTTTACCTGCTGAAAGCAATAATTCTCAAAAGAAAATATCCTTGCTATTACCAATGGGTGCCGCTGTTTTAGGATATGCTAAAGATGACAGCATCAGTTGGACTTTTCCAGGAGGTGATAAGGAGATTGTCATTTTAGATGTGAAACAAAACAATATAACAAAATTAAATATAATATAATGGATTCCACACTCAATTACGGAAATGAAACAGATGACGAAATCGTCAAAAGACAAATGCATCGGGAGCTTCAAACTTGGATTTCGCATTTGGAAGCTATGAATACTGAGGCCGACCAATTAGCTAAAATTGCTTCCAATAAAATTAATGATAAAACATTGTGTGATGGTTTATTGGATAACATCAATGAGAATATTAATCTATTGAATGAATTCTATACCTATCGGAACGTCATGAATAACATTAGGGAATGTGATGAACTGGAATGTGACCAATTCTATATGCTCCAACATGATCAAGTATTTGATAAATACATGGAAGGCGTGGACAATTATCGTTCTGTAAAGGATAAAGTCTATCAAAAACTACTCAATTAGTTTTCCCGTTTTGTCCCATAAAATATAAAATAATCCGTAGCCTGTTTAGGCTACGGATTTTTAATAGCAGTTCTAAAAAATCGCTTTTGGGATAATTTTCCTGCAATTATACACTACCTTTAGCATTATATAACTTCATAAAATAAAAATAATTCCCATTCAATGGATCTTAAACTTGCAGTATTAATAGATGGCGATAATATTCCTTCAGCCTATGTAAAAGAAATGATGGAAGAAATTGCTAAATATGGAAACCCGACTATCAAACGTATTTATGGCGATTGGACCAAGCCACACCTTTCTAAATGGAAAAATTTATTGTTGGAAAACGCCATTACCCCAATCCAACAATACGGCTATACGGTTGGTAAAAACGCAACGGATTCTGCAATGATCATTGATGCGATGGATATTCTATATTCGCAAAAGGTCGATGGATTTTGTTTGGTATCGAGTGATAGCGATTTTACGCGATTAGCAACGCGACTTCGTGAAGCAGGCATGAAAGTTTACGGAATAGGAGAGAAGAAGACCCCAAATCCATTTATCGTGGCGTGTGATAAGTTCATTTATATTGAGATTCTTAAGAATCAAGGCGAAGAGGAAGAAGTTAGCACTTCCAATGAAAAATCAAAATCAAATAAGAGTGATATTGATAAGATATCCTCAAAAGATATTAAATTTATTGCTGCTACTATTGATGATGTTGCAGATGATGATGGCTGGGCTTTTTTAGGTGATGTTGGTGGTATGTTGCAGAAAAAACAGCCGAATTTTGATTCTCGTAACTTCGGATTTCAAAAATTGACGCCTTTAATTAAATCCATTAATGAATTTGAAATTGAGCGTCGTGAAGACTCAAAAGGACATAACAAGTTAATCTATGTCAGGATTAAGCAGAATCAACCTAAGCCAGTACCAAAGCCAACAACAAAGTCAAAACCAAAAAAACATTCAGGAAACAACAAGAAGTTGATTGAAAAACAGTAGATTCTTTATGATTTCAGCTTTTTAGATGTGCATGATAATGAGTTTCGATAAATTCATGAAGCACTTCGAAGCTAAATAATAAGTTGTTTTTTTATTTGGGCGTTTGGTTGCCCGAAAAGGTCAACCACCGCGCTCTCGCCCCTCACTTTTTGGTCCGCTTTTTGGCGTCCCAAAAGAGTTCAAGCAAAGGGCTCCATCACTAACGCAGCCCCGTTAGGACTCGGAAATTTAGGCATTTTGATTTAAATGTCTGATTTCTGAAAAATAAAAAGTAAACTGCTTTTCAGTAAAATGGAACCTCTCTAGGTTTTGCTCCACTGCATATCATCTGTAATCATAAAAAATCAGCGTCATCAGCGTTCTATTCGTTATAATAATTTGGGCGTTTGGTTGCCCGAAAAGGTCAACCACCGCGCTCTCGCCCCTCACTTTTTGGTCCGCTTTTTCGCGTCCCAAAAGAGTTCAAGCAAAGGGCTCCATCACTAACGCAGCCCCGTTAGGATTCGAAGATCCCTAGCATTTTGATTTAAATGTTTGATTTCTGAAAATAAAAAGTGAATGGCTTTTCAGTAAAATGGAACCTCTTTAAGTTTTGCTCCACCGCATATCATCTTTAATCATAAAAAATCAGCGTCTTCAGCGTTCCATTCGTTATAATAATAATAATAATAAAAATAATTTGGGCGTTTGGTTGCCCGAAAAGGTCAACCACCGCGCTCACGCCCCTCACTTTTTGAGCCGCTTTTCGGCGTCCCAAAAGAGTTCAAGCAAAGGGCTCCATCGCTAACGCAGCCCCGTTAGGACTCGAAGATTTCTAGCATTTTGATTTAAATGGCTGATATCTGAAAAATAAAAAGTAAACTGCTTTTCAGTAAAATGGAACCTCTTTAAGTTTTGCTCCACTGCAATATCATCTGTAATCATAAAAAATCAGCGTCAACCTCCTGAACGGACGGGCAGGTCAGTGTTCCATCCGATTTTAAAATGAGTTCAGTTGTATTTATGAAACTACTATATAGCCTACTATTTGTAACCATGAGGTAGGAGTTTTGAACTAATCAAAAAACATCACAAAGGAATATTTCCATGTTTCCGTTTAGGGCTATCAACTTTCTTGTCTTTCAACATGGCGAAGGCCTTGATTAGTTTGCGTCGCGTATCTTTTGGTAAAATGACTTCATCAATAAATCCACGTTCTGCTGCGCTATAAGGATTTGCAAAAAGATTGGCGTATTCGGCTTCTTTTTCTTTCCACTTCGCCTCTTTATCCCCAGCAGTATCAATCTCCTTTTTAAAGATGATTTCCGCTGCGCCTTTAGCGCCCATGACGGCAATTTCAGCACTTGGCCATGCAAAATTCATATCGGCACCAATGTGTTTGGAATTCATCACATCATAAGCACCGCCATAAGCCTTTCTGGTAATAACGGTAACTCGCGGAACTGTCGCTTCGCTAAATGCATATAATAATTTTGCCCCATGAACAATGATCCCGCGCCATTCCTGATCTGTGCCTGGTAAAAATCCAGGTACATCTTCCAATACCAATAACGGAATATTGAAACAATCGCAAAAACGGACAAATCGGGCAGCTTTCTTTGAACTGTTAACATCTAAAACACCTGCTAAATACATCGGTTGGTTGGCAACAATCCCAATACTTCGGCCACCTAATCGTGCAAATCCGACAATAATATTTTCTGCATAATCTTTATGGATTTCATAAAAAGAATCTTTGTCAATAATCCCGTTGATTACACTGTGCATGTCATAAGGCTTGTTGGCATTCGCCGGAATGATATCTGAAAGTACTTCTCTGACTTCATCTTCAAGATCATAAGGAAATAGAGGAGAAGTTTCAGTATTATTTTGTGGGAAGTAGCTCAAGAGTTTTTTGATGTCTTCCAAACATTCCACATCGTTGGATGATGTAATATGCGCAACTCCCGATTTAGTTGAATGCGTACTGGCACCTCCTAATTCTTCTGAGGTCACATTTTCGTTCGTCACAGTTTTGACCACATTAGGCCCTGTAACAAACATATAACTGGTATCCTGAACCATAAGGGTGAAATCGGTCATCGCCGGACTGTAAACAGCGCCACCGGCACAAGGACCCATGATGGCAGATATTTGAGGAATTACCCCAGAAGCTTGTACGTTTCGGTAAAAAATATCAGCATAACCACCTAAACTGCGCACACCTTCTTGTATTCGCGCACCACCGGAATCATTCAACCCAATAATTGGTGCACCTACTTTCACGGCCAAATCCATGACTTTACAAATTTTCTCGGCATGTGTTTCTGATAAAGAACCTCCAAACACCGTGAAATCCTGTGCGAAAACATAAACCAATCTGCCGTTTACAGTACCATAACCCGTAACCACACCATCGCCATAAAACAGTTGATTTTCCATGCCGAAATCTTTTGTGCGATGCGTGACTAACGCGCCAATTTCCTCAAACGAACCCTCATCCATCAAATAAAAGACACGTTCTCTTGCGGTCAATTTCTTTTTTTCGTGTTGTTTGTCAATCCGATCCTGTCCGACACCAAGATAGGCTAGGGCCAGTTTGTCGTTAAGGTCGTTTATTTTAGATTCCATAATATTTTATTTCTCGCAAAAACGCGATATTATTGATTATTTCTCGCAGAGGCGCGGAGGCGCTAAGCTTTTGTGTTTAATGTTAAAACTCTCTGTGCAACTCAGTGAGTTCTCTGAGTAACTCTGTGTTATATTTTAATTTCATTCTTGCATTAAACTTGGTTGCTGAGCTTGTCGAAGTATCAATTTCCACCCGGCACCCTCAATTTCTTCTGATCCTCCAAATAGCGTTTCACCGCGATCAAAGCTGCCAAATGCGCTTCTTTCGCATTATTTTCCTTTAGTTTTTCAGCTGAATAATACTTTTTAACAAAGCTTGTGTCAAAATTTCCAGAACGAAAAGCGTCGTGCTCACAAACAAACGTTCCAAAAGGAAGGGTCGTGTCAATGCCTTCAATGTGATAATTATTAATGGCGTTTAGCATTTCATCAATAGCTTCAGCTCTTGTTTCGCCATAGGTGATTAATTTTGCCAACATCGGATCATAATAAATAGGGATATCCATGCCTTCTTCAAAGCCGTTGTCGACTCTGATGTTTTTGCCAATTGGTAATTGATACGCCTCTAAATGTCCAACGCTCGGTAAAAAATCGTTCAACGGATCTTCAGCATAAACACGCAGTTCCAAAGCATGACCTTTAATTTTTAAATCTTCCTGTTTTAGAGGTAAAACTTCGCCTCGAGCCACACGGATCTGTAATTCGACCAAATCGGTATTGGTAATGAGTTCCGTAACCGGATGTTCAACCTGGAGACGTGTGTTCATTTCTAAAAAATAGAAATTGAGGTTTTCATCCAATAAAAATTCTACAGTTCCAGCACCCACATAATCACAGGCTTTTGCCACTTTTACAGCAGCTTCTCCCATTTCTGCACGTAATTCGGGCGTTAAAACGAAAGAAGGAGCTTCTTCAACAACTTTTTGATGACGCCTTTGAATGCTGCATTCCCGCTCAAAAAGATGAATAATATTGCCATGCATATCGGCCATGACTTGAATTTCAATATGACGTGGCGAACTGACGTATTTCTCGATAAATACGGATCCATCCCCAAAAGCCGAAGTGGCTTCGCTAATAGCACGATTCATTTGACTTTCCAATTCCGAGACTTTTTCAACCACGCGCATCCCTTTTCCACCACCACCTGCAGCGGCTTTGATCAAAATAGGATAGCCAATGGCATTGGCAATGTGTTTCGCTTTCTCAACATCCGTAATCGCTTCATCAATACCGGGAACCATGGGGATGTTATAATGTTTGACAGCCTCTTTGGCGGCCAATTTATTACCCATCATTTCTATAGCCTTGGATTTTGGACCGATAAAAATCAGACCATTGGTTTCGCAAGCTTCTGCAAAAGCAGCATTCTCACTTAAAAATCCGTATCCAGGATGAATAGCGTCAACATTTAAGCTTTTGGCGACTTCGATGATTTTATCGCCCAATAAATAGGATTGATTGGAAGGGCCTTCACCAATTAAAACCGCTACATCCGCATATCTGACATGAGGCGACTTCCTATCAGCAGTAGAATAGATAGCAACAGTTTTGATGCCCATTTTCTTTGCCGTCTTCATGACGCGAATGGCGATTTCTCCTCGATTTGCAACTAATATTTTTTTCATTGAAAAACTTGTTTTTCATTCCTGCGTAGGCGGGAATCTCAATTAAACCAGCGAACACAGGTATCCCTTTTTTTAACCACGAATTCACGAATAATGTTCTATTTGGGATCGTGATTTCTGTTTGTTGTTTATAATCTTCAGTAATTTCACTTGTTTCAAAAAAGACATTTCGTCTTACTCAAACTCAATCAATATTTGATTCTTGTCAACCGCATCTCCTTTTTGGACAGAAATCGATTTGATAAACCCGTCTCTTGGGGAGCTGATGACGTTTTCCATTTTCATGGCCTCTAGGATTAAAAGCGAATCGTTTTCCTTGACTTCATCGCCAACTTTTACATTCATTGCAAGAATCAACCCGGGCATTGGGGCCATGATTTCATTAACCAGTTTCGAACTCCCAAGTTCAAAGCCTAAGTGTTTTATTAAAATATCTAAAGCATTGAATATGTTAATGTTATATATGTTATTATTGACTTTTACTTTATATGCTTTTTTAGTAAAATTACTATCTATTATTTCAGCCTTATATGATTTACCATCCTGTAGTATATGGTATTTTAAATGGGAGGTTTCAATGGTGTCTAACGATTTTATATCCTCATTGGATACTGAAAGTTCCAGTGCTCCATTAACCTTCACTTGGTATGTTTTATTCATAGTGTTTTGTCATTAATGGTTGAAAAGTTACGATTTTATGAGGGATATTAAAACCTATTTGATTTAAGAAAATAATGTTCCAATTTAAAGGATTTCGATTTTTTGAGGAGTGCTGTCGTCTTAAGGAATATGAGAGCGGCAATCAGTGCATCACCGGGCGCGGTATGCCGATCTATCAAATTAATAGCATAGGCCTCTGCAATGTCGTCAAGTGAATATTGGGCGCGTTTATCAATAAAATTGGATTTGATTCGAGTGTTGGCATAGAGATCCATGGTATCGATAACTTTATTTTTCAAATTTGGCAAATCCATTCGGTTCAATGCCGCATTGATCATTTGAATATCGAAGCTCGCATGGTGGGCAATTAATACGGCATCTTCAATATAATTCAGAAATTGCTTCATGGCATCTTCCTCAGAAAATTTCGTTGTCATACCATGTTGGCGAATACCGTGAATAGGGACGCTTTCTGGATTAAAATGGGACTGTTTTAAATAGATTTCCAAGGATTCAGCGACTGAAATCTCATTTCCAACAATAGACACGGCACCGATAGACAATATTCGGTCGATATAGAAATCAAAACCAGTGGTTTCGGTATCCAGAGCGACAAACCGTGACAACTCCAAAGTCTTTTTTTCCTTTTTTTCAAAGTGTTGCAGATACGCTTCCCAATAGTCCGGATATTTCTTTTTTTTGAAGGTCCAGATCATCCCTTAAAATTACTTAGATTATACTTCAGTTTGATGGATTCCTGAACCTTTGCTATGGTTTTAAAACACCGTTTCAATTTCATTTTCTCTTCTTTAGTCAATGCTGCTAATTCGATAAATCGACCGTTATCGTTATGGAGCAAGCCATGTTTTGTGCGGAATTTGAGCAGCGCTTTTGAAGTATAGGAACAGGATAGGTAGAATTCTTTATTCTCGGGAAATAATTCAGCCATTTTTTCAAATCGTTCAGCTGTATTATTAATGTTTTTAATTTGATTGGATAGTGCAAATAGGCGGCCGGCATCTACAATAGGCATGATGGCACGTTTTTTAATGTCGAAAAAATCTTTATACTCACCATCTTGTTCTACCAAAAACTGTCTAAAAAAACCAAGTGGTGAAGCGCTCCTAAGTGCATTCGCTGCAAGCTTGGATAAGAACATATGGTTGTTTTTTGTGATTTCGAATATATGATCCGAGAGTTGGTTGGTAAGATTGGCATCGCCAAAACTGATGTCGAAGTCGAAAAAAATAGAGGATAGCAATATTTCGTCATCTCCAGTGTTTGAAGTCCATTGAATAAACTGATTTTTCCATTCGTCCAAACTTAAACACCATTTAGAATTTTTTGCCATGATGTCGGCCGGGCAAAAGTCAAAGCCCACAGCATCGAGCCGTTTATTAACTTTTTTTGCGAGCAACAGGAAATACGCTCTTACATTTTCCAATTCCTCGGCTGCAACATTTTCAAACACGATGGCATTGTCTTGATCTGTCTGCAATAATTGCTCTTTTCTTCCTTGGTTGCCCATGGACATCCAGGCAAACTTCACAGGAGGTTGCTTTTCCATTTTCACTATACAACGCTCAATAGTGCGCTTAATGGTCGCATCATTCAGTTCAAATATTATTTTACTGGTTTGGGTCAAATGGATATCTTGTTCCACAAAACCCTTTAAAAGCACCATTATTTTTTTGCTGATATGCTTTAATTGTTTTGTGGATTGGGAGCGCTTGATGGCTTTCATCAAAATTGTTGGATTGCTGCCCCGCATCACATTGATGTCGTTTTGTGAAATGACACCTATGATTTTTGAATTTGGAGTACCATCTGCTGTGACACATAAATGACTGACATTGTGCTTCATCATTGTGAGTTGTGCCTGGCTGATGGACACACCTTTTGGGTAGCACAAAACAGGCCAGCTCATGATCTGGCTTGCATGGTCTTCGATGCTCTTTTCGCCAGTGACAACCTGGTTGCGTAAATCTTCATCCGTTATAATGCCAATGGGAAGACCATCATCTTCAATGACTATGGATCCAATGTGATGTTGCTTCATCAATTGTGCGATGTCTTTAATTTTAGTGTCCGCCTTGGCTGTAATGACCTTTTTTACGTAGCGCACAGGCTGAAGTTCAAAAAGTTCTTTATCGTTTTCCACCACTTCCAAGCGATTGTCATACAATGAGCCATGGATTTCTTTTGAAAAAGGATTTTCAGTATTGGACGCGAAGCTTTCTATGAGAAAGTCAACAACACCTCTGTTTTGGGTTATTAACGGCTTAAAAGTGGCCAATGGGATGCCGTAAAGGATACTTTCTTCTTCAGTAATGGCATCGGTGGCATAGTTTTCATTGGCAAAAAGAGGTCGGAGTCCGAAAATATCGCCTTCATCAAATCGATCGACCGTTTCCAGTTTTGAATTAATCTCCTTTTCCAGTGCAATGGCACCTTTGTGAATTATATAGAATCTTTCGTGAGGAGCCTCGCCTGCAGCATAGACCTTTTTGCCTTTTTCGAGGTAGGTAATTGTTACTACTTTTGCGATAGCATATAAATCCTCTTTTGAAAGTTGGTCAAAAGGAGGGAAGTTTTTTATGAAATCGGCAATTCTTTCAGCTATGGTATTTTTCATTCCTATAAAATTAATCAAAAAAAGTGGCAATCGATATTCAAATTTTCTTTGTTTACTGTTCTTTATTTAGGTCGGAAATAGGATATGTTTTGATGTCGTCTGATGGCTCTCCTTGAAAGTAAAAATCCTATAAATAGGGACACAAATGCACCGATCCAAATTCCAGGTACAAAATCGATGAACAAGAAAAAGTCATAAGCGCCGTGAAAAAGAACGGCAAGAAATAGGCCCGTGAGATTTAAAACGACCCTGTTTTTGGAAAATTTTGCTTTTCCCATAAAATAGCCCATGAGGATGGCGAAGGTCGCATGCGCAGGAACGGCCGTAAACGCTCTAATAATAGCAACTTCCATTCCACCTTGCAGCACGTACATGATGTTTTCTGTCGCTGCAAAACCCATGGATACCATGACCGCATACACAATCCCGTCAAAAGGTTCGTTGTAGTCTTCATTGGGTTGCGAGTAATAACGGATGATGATGTATTTGCTAAATTCTTCTGACAAACCTACCACAAAAAAGGCTTTGATGAATTGTTCAAAAATGCTATCCTGATTGTTTAAGGGGAGTGGGATTTCAATAATGATATAAAGTAATGTGGTAATGGTGACGCTGACAATCGCACCTAACATAAAATTGTAAAACAATAATCGGGTGGGTTCTTTTTCGTATTTATCCTTTATATACACGTAAAATATAATCACAAAAACAGGAACGATGGCTAACAAAAATAAGGTCATATTTTTTATTTATGATAGTCTACGTTCGATGGCATGAATAACTTCAAGATAATAAGGGGTGTTACTCGAAATGAAATGGCCATTAAGATCACTGTTTTCCAATAATTCTCTAAATTCAGGGATGGATACGAACTTAACCTGTGCCACCTCTTCTTTATCCAAGATGAAATCTTCTAAAGTATAATCAATTTTAGCGATAAACGTATGGTGGAATTCGTTGTCCTTGATGTCGTTGGCATAACTCTGAAAACAGTCGTAAACGCCGATTTTTTCTAAGTTGCTTTCTGGAATCTCAATCCCGATTTCCTCTCGTGTTTCCCGTATAGCAGCGTGCTTAATGTTTTCTCCAGCATCGACGTGCCCGGCTACAGAAACGTCCCATAACAATGGATAAATGGTTTTAGAAGCGGCGCGTTGCGCCAATAATATTTTGGCATTAGCATTATAAAACCACACATGCGCCGTGTTGTGGTAATAGCCTTTGCTGTGGATTTCAGATTTTAGGCAACTCTTTCCAGTGGCTGAGCCGTCTGCATTTATAATGTCGATATATTCGTCGTTCTCCATCTTAAGTCATCACGGATTTTAAACAGTTTACAAATTTGTCGAAATCATTTTCCGTATTAAAAAAATGACAGGATAAACGTACATAAGCACCTCTGAAAGAAACAAATATATGTCTTTCGAGTAAAGCTTTCTTAAACCGTTTAACATCGACCGTTTCAGGTAGTTTAAGCCCGAAAAGATGATGACTTCTGAAAGTATCATCTTCAATATAACAGCCTAAAGCTCGTAAGTCTGCTACAGCTTTCGTCGAAATGTCCTTACAATAGTCTTGTACCGCTTGAGGCGTCCATAGAATAACTTGTTTTAGAGCTTCCAATTGCATTTTGACATAGATGAAACTTCCGCTTTCGCCAACAGCATATCTATTGGCTAAAGGCTTATATTCAGATTGGTATTGCGTCAAATCGGCCAACTTGTGACTGTCCAATCGGTTGGTCCAGTTTTCTTCCAAAGGTTCGCCGTTATCAAAATAAGGACCATAATAAGCATATCCGCAGCCATAGGGTCCGAAAAGCCATTTGTATCCCGCACAAATTAAAGCATCTGGTTGGATGTCTTTGACCGAAAATGGCAAAGCGCCAATGGATTGGCTGCCATCAATAATCAACAATGCATTGTGTTGTCGGGTTTTTGCTCTAATCGCTTTTAGGTCGAATAAAACACCGCTCGACCAATGGATATGTCCCATAGCAACCACAGCTGTTGAATCATCAATAGCATTTAAAATAGCTTCATTCCATAATTTACCGCGATTGGTTTTAGTTTCTGGCGCTTCAACTATTTTTAAATGGGAATGATATTTGTCGGCCAATTTCTTCCAGGAATAATAATTACTTGGGAATTGTTCCTGCATTAAAACGACATTATCTCCCGGATTTAATTTGATGTTATTTGCCACGGTGGCGATTCCGTAAGAAACGGAAGGGATGGTTGTAATTCGTTCGTATTCATTTGTCTCAATAATTTGAGCGAACCTTTTCTTTAACTCAATAACCGGTTCAAAAAAATCAGATGGTGGAATCAAATAGGGCCTGCTTTTTTCCAACACAGCTTCAATCCCTGCTGTTTCCACTGCTTTAAACGACGGCGAAAGACTCGCCGTGTTTAAATAGCAAATGTCATCAGGAATATCAAACAGCTGTTTTTGTTGCAGTGCGTTCATTATTTATCAAAATAACTGAACGTGTCGTTTTCCTTGATGTTTAATAAGGATTCATAAATCAATCGGATGACATTTTCAACATCCTCTTTATGTACCATTTCAACGGTCGTGTGCATATAACGCAATGGTAAAGAAATCAAAGCACTCGCCACACCCATACCGCTATAAGCAAAAGCATCGGTATCGGTTCCCGTCGCTCTAGAGCAGGCAGAACGTTGGAAAGGTATTTTTTGAGCTTCCGCCGTATCTGTAATCAAATCTCTTAATTTTTGTTGCACAGCAGGAGCATAGGCGATAACAGGGCCTAATCCTAATTCCAAATGACCTTCTACTTTTTTGTCGATCATAGGCGTTGTCGTGTCATGTGTTACGTCAGTTACAATGGCCACGTTAGGTTTGATGCGTTCGGCGATCATCTCTGCGCCCCGTAAACCGATTTCTTCCTGAACAGAATTTGTAATATAAAGTCCGAAAGGAAGTTTCTTTTTGTTTTCGTGCAATAAACGCGCAACTTGGGCTATCATAAAGCCGCCAATACGATTATCGAGAGCGCGACATACAAATTTGTCGTTATTCAAAATATGGAAAGTGTCAGGATAAGTGATCACACAGCCGACGTGAACGCCCATTTTTTCGACTTCTTCCTTGTTTTTTGCACCCACATCAATCGTGATGTTTTCTACTTTTGGTGTTTCTTCTTTGGCTTTGTCTCGCGTGTGAATGGCAGGCCATCCAAAAACACCTTTAACGATGCCGTTTTTTGTATGGATATTGACAATTTTACTGGGCGCAATTTGATGGTCACTACCACCATTTCTGATGACGTAAATCAGACCATTATCTGTGATATAGTTGACATACCATGAAATTTCATCGGCATGGCCTTCAATAACTACTTTGTATTTTGCATCTGGATTGATGACACCAACGGCCGTTCCGTAGGTATCCGTTATAAATTCATCAACATAAGGTTTGAGATAATCCATCCATAATTCCTGCCCTGTCCATTCGTATCCTGTAGGTGATGCATTGTTGAGATAGTTTTCTAAAAACTCTAATGATTTGTCGTTTAAAATGTTCTTTTTTGCCATGGGTAAATATTTTGTCTAAAATTAATAATATTAATAGGATTTTAAGGTTAATGCTTATGTAAATTCTTAATTTTGGAATGATTTTAGCGCCATTGCACTGATGAAGTTGATAACCTACATTTTTATTTTTATACCGTTTTTTCTGATGGCCCAAGTTGAGCCTGAAGAAGATTCCACGGCGGTAGACTACTATTATATTGATGGAGATTCGATTCCTGTGTCTATCATTAATTTGGATCCTGTGGTGTTGATGGGCAAGTTGAAATACGGGAGTAAGGAAGATCGCGTACGTTATTTGATTTTGAAACGACGAACAATAAAAGTATATCCTTACGCTAAACTCGCAGCGGAACGCTTGGTTGAACTCAACAGTCGACTGGAAACCTTAAAGCGAAAAAGTGACCAACGCAGGTATGCCAAGATTATCCAGAAATATATCGAAGAAGAATTTTCGGAAGAATTAAAAAAACTGACGCGAAAAGAAGGTCAGATTTTGGTGAAGCTGATTCATCGTCAAACAGGCCAAACGACTTTTCAGTTAATTAAGGAATTGCGAAGTGGCTGGCGTGCGTTTTGGTTTAATAATACGGCAAGATTGTTTGATATTTCTTTAAAGGAAGAGTTTAATCCTTTGAAAGTGAGCGAAGATTATCTCATCGAGGATATTTTAGAACGTGCTTTTCAGGACGGAAAACTGGAGCGTCAAAAATCAGCATTCCCGATTGATTATTTAGAACTCACTAAAAAGTGGTCCTCCAAAACAGTTAAAAACTAATGCGCATACAATCTGATTTTGAAGAAAAACTAAATGTCTGGACTCATGGATTTGGCGCTGTTTTAGGAATTGCTGGATTAGCCTTATTAGTCAGTTTTAAAGAGCACAAATCAGATTGGAGTTTATTTAGCGTGATTGTTTATGGCGTTTCCATTATCATTCTCTTTTCTGCATCTGCCATTTATCATTCGGTTTCTAGTGAAAAGCGAAAGCATTACTTTAGAATCATCGACCATATCGGCATTTACCTTTTAATTGCTGGTACTTATACGCCAGTGACGTTAATCGCCTTAAATAATAGTTTAGGCTGGCCGTTATTTTGGACCGTTTGGGCAATTGCAGGTTTTGGGCTGATTCTTAAATTGTTTTTTACGGGAAAATTCGAGATTATTTCCACCTTACTTTATTTGGTAATGGGATGGTTGATTGTCTTTGATTTCACTAACCTCTCTGAACTGATTGGTCCCAATGGCCTCATTCTATTTATTGCAGGCGGCGCTTTCTACACATTAGGCATTATTTTTTATGCCGTTCATAAAATCCCTTACAATCATGTCATTTGGCATTTATTTGTGCTTGGTGGCGCCATTTGCCATTATTTGATGATTTTCTTTTATGTGTTGTAAAAGCACATTTCTTATGAGCGGAATTTGTCTTCTCCCCATTTTGAAGGGTTATTGATGATATAATTTGAAATAGTATTGAATGACCGTTCATCTCTAATTATATGATCGTAGAATCGGGTTTGCCATCCAAAATCCAAATTTAGGCGGTTGGCGTGTTTGGTCACGGCAGATTTATAGCCGCCAATGAGGGAGGATACAGAGTTTTTTCCAGGATTTCGAAATCGGTTTTCGCCGATGGATTTTTGGGGATTTTCATTTGTATACGCGTGCACATCCGCATCCACATCACGAAGAGACAAGGCATGCCTTGTCTTTACCTCGGGATCATGACCAGGATCATGACCAAGATCACGACCAAGATCAGGGTTTATGATTATGATGCCATGGATATGGTTCGGCATCACCACAAATTCGCCTAGCGTCATGTTTTTTGAGTGGTTTTTTATTTCGTGCCAAAATACATCTGCCAAAACACCAACATTGCTCAAATTCATTTTATTATTGACGACCTCTCCAAAATAATGCTTTCTATCTTTAGTGCAGATGGTTATAAAATATGCTCCTTCCCAACGATAATCCCAAGTTTGCAAGCGGGCAGATGGGATACGATATTTATTATGA
This sequence comes from Gelidibacter sp., assembly GCF_039916245.1. Lineage (GTDB taxonomy): Bacteria > Bacteroidota > Bacteroidia > Flavobacteriales > Flavobacteriaceae > Gelidibacter. The sequence continues at coordinate 1,283 of NZ_JBDSLS010000233.1, read as the reverse complement.
AATTTATCAGCCATTGCATTTACAATTTTAAGGAAGTTATCACATCGGTCACATATTTCAGCGCAATTTACTCACATCAATATTGAATAACTCGGCGGCATTCTTCCAAAAGATCATTTCTTTCTTGTCATCTGCCAATTCCAATTGATCCATAAATTTCAAATAAGACTTCATGTTGCTTATTGGCCAATCGGTGCCATAAAGTAGATATTTTGGATCGCCAGCATAGGTAATCATTTCCTCGATTTCCTTTTTCATGTAGCGCTCAAATTTATCCGAGAAATCGCCCAACACCAAGCCAGAAATATCAGCATGGACATTTTTGTTTTTATAAACCACTTCCATACAATCTCTAATCCAAGGATTTCCCACATGGCAGATCACAATCTTTAAATCGGGATAATCGACCGCCAAATCATCAATATGAATAGGATGGGAGAATTTTATTTTTCCGTTTGGAGCGTAGGTGTCGCCTGAATGGAACATGACAGGCACATCAAATTCAATCGCCATTTCATACATGACTTTAAACCGAATATCATTTGGATAAAATGGTTCATAACCTGGATAAAATTTTAGGCCTTTGATGAGTCCGTCGTCAAGAAATTCGCTGAGCTCACGTAAATCTTTATAATCATAATTCAAATAACTTACACCGGCTACAACGCCCAAATTATCTCTGTTGCTGATGGCTTCAACGACTTTTTTGGTGCTGGGTCTGTGTTCATTCACTTTGTAGGACGACAATACCAATGAATAATCCACCTTATTATCGGCCATGGTTTTTGTTAATAGATCGAGGCTATCTTCAAGAGAAACCACACGGTCTTCATGGTAGTTGTTAATATGGGTATGGACGTCAATGATCATGGTGAATTAAGTTTTAGTGTTTGTTAACAATATCGAGAAAATTTGAGAGAAAGGCAAATTAGTAGGCAGTCTTCAGTCTTCAGTAAGGAGTTGGAATTTAATTTAGAATTTATTTTCAGATTTTGACATCGGTCATCTGTCATCCGTCATCTAACATTAATTTTACGCGTCAATAAAATCCTTATAGTCTTCAAAGAAATCTTCAAAAAGAGCCATTTTTTCATTGAAAAACTCCATCACATCTCGCCAATTATTCTTGTTGTGAATGGATACTTTCTGATTTAAAGGAACATAGATTCTTGAGATTTCCTTGCCGTTTTCTAAGAAATATTCTTCTTCATAAACCACTTCTGGTAAAAACTCCTCAGTTAGAATAGTCTTTAGAGATTGTAGTTTATCCCAGTAGTTGATCC
>NZ_JBDSLS010000232.1:0-14073 GCF_039916245.1 Gelidibacter sp. | reverse complement strand
GCAACAATTTGATCGTCGTGGTAAACGTTGAATTGTTTTATGTAATTTGGAAATTTCTGCTTTAGATATAAAATTTCTTCCAGCGAATGCACCGGACTTGCGTCATGTTTCTTTTTCAAATTGCTCTTGAGAATTGAATTCCAAAACATTTCAAAATCATCATCATTTACAATTTTCAATTCGTGCTTATTGGCTCGTTTGACGCCTTCGAGACGGCTATTTGAAAACTTCAGTTTATTCTGAGTGTCAATTACTGAAAGTGTATCTCTTCTTACTAATTCGGCTTTTAAAATAAAATTCAAATAACGAATTTCTTCTGAAGGCAAATGGCAATAAATTGACGGGATTTCTTTGGTGTAAAGTGTGGTAATTTTTTCCTTATGCAAAAATCTTAAAAGCGCTTCAAAACTGTTCAAAACAATTTCAAACCTGACATCTTTTAATAATAAAAGTCCGCCATAAGTAAATCCCTGATGAGAATGCAATTCATTTCCCAACCTATTCGCTGGCAATAAAGCAACCAATTTTTCTTTCTTAAAAATCATCAAGGAAAAATCTTCAAACCGATCCTGATGGTACTCCATAAAATCACGTTGAAATAAAAACGTAGCATTTTTGGATTGGGACACAAAGGCATTCCAAACAGACTTGAATTTAGGTTGGTAAATTTCAACTGAATAAAGGTTCAAGAGCAAAGCGGATTATGAGATATCATGATTCAAATTCGCTTCCAAAATACAATATTTTTAGTCAAGGCTTTAGGTTTGGCTTTAAATTAATCTTTTAAACCTAAACATTTTATCTTCTGTAGCGTTGGTTATAAAACACAAAAAAAGGAACTCCAAATGGAATTCCTTTTTTTATAATATTTCAAGTCTGAATGGACTTAGCTATTTTTAGTTCTTTTACGCTCAGTTTCGGTCAATAAAATTTTACGGATACGTAAAAAATGTGGTGTAACCTCAACATATTCGTCTTTCTGGATATATTCCAAAGCTTCTTCCAATGAGAATTTTATCGCTGGGAAAATACGTGCTTTATCATCAGCACCTGAAGAACGTACGTTACTTTGTTTTTTAGTTTTTGTGACGTTTACCGCCATATCATCGCCACGAGAGTTTTCTCCGATCACTTGACCTTCGTAAATATCTTCTCCTGGCTCGACAAAAAACTTACCTCTGTCTTGTAATTTATCAATAGAATAAGGAATTGCTTGACCTTTCTCCATAGACACCAATGATCCATTTTGACGTTCTGGAATCCCTCCTTTTAGGGGTTGGTATTCTAGAAAACGGTGTGCCATAATAGCCTCACCAGCGGTAGCGGTCAACAATTGGTTACGCAAACCAATGATTCCACGAGATGGTATGTGGAATTGAAGTGTCATACGTTCGCCTTTAGCTTCCATACTCAACATTTCTCCTTTACGCAACGTTACCATTTCAATGGCTTTACCTGATACGTTTTCTGGTAAGTCAATGGTCATTTCTTCAACCGGCTCACATTTAACACCATCAATTTCTCTGATGATTACTTGTGGTTGACCAATTTGAAGCTCATAACCTTCACGACGCATGGTTTCAATCAAAACAGATAAATGCAATACCCCACGACCAAATACCATAAACTTATCGGCACTATCCGTTGCACTAACACGCAACGCTAAGTTTTTCTCAAGTTCTTTGTTCAAACGATCTTTGATATGACGAGAGGTTACAAACTTTCCATCTTTACCAAAAAACGGCGAATCGTTAATGGTAAACAACATACTCATTGTTGGCTCATCAATAGCAATTGTTTTTAATCCTTCAGGGTTTTCAAAATCGGCGATAGTATCCCCAATATCAAAACCTTCCAATCCAACCAAAGCACAAATATCTCCAGGTTGTACTTCATCTACTTTTTTACGTCCAACACCTTCAAAAACAAAAAGCTCTTTTACTTTAGATTTCACGATTTTTCCATCGCGTTTTACCAAAGAAATGTTCATTCCTGTTTTTAAAATACCTCGTTGTAAACGTCCAATCGCGATTCTACCTGTAAATGCTGAGTAATCCAAAGATGTGATCAACATTTGAGTAGTCCCTTCCTCTATTTCCATAGAAGGAATATGTTCTATAACCATATCCAACAAAGGCTCAAGAGAATCTGTTGGTTTTTTCCAATCGTTGCTCATCCAATTGTTTTTGGCCGAACCATAAACTACTGGAAAATCTAATTGCCATTCTTCTGCACCAAGTTCAAACATTAAGTCAAAAACCTTTTCGTATACCTCATCTGGTGTACAGTTTTCTTTATCGACTTTATTGACCACCACGCATGGCTTTAATCCTAAATCGATGGCTTTTTGAAGTACAAAACGCGTTTGTGGCATTGGGCCTTCAAAAGCATCCACTAAAAGCAAAACACCATCAGCCATATTTAATACACGTTCAACTTCTCCTCCAAAATCCGCGTGACCAGGAGTATCAATGACGTTAATTTTAGTTCCCTTATAGTTAACGGCAACGTTTTTAGACGTAATGGTAATTCCTCGTTCACGTTCCAGATCATCATTATCAAGAACTAGATCTCCTGTGTTTTCACTTTCTCGGAAAGTATGACAGAAATACATAATTTTATCAACCAAAGTGGTTTTACCGTGGTCAACGTGGGCAATAATTGCAATATTTTTTATTGTAGCCATATATATGGTGCGTTTTTTTCAGCGTGCAAATGTACGTTATTTTTTTTTATTAGTTCTCTCGAAGCTCCTGTATTTTTAAATTTCAGACCTTTAGTAGACGAATAATGCTAAAAATGATAACCCCTTATAATTCATTGAAAAATAAAACCTTAATAAACTTTTAGAATAGCACAGCTTATTTTTGATCGTAATAAAATATTTTTGTTCAAAACTGATGAACTTTTTCTGCCTTAAAATTTTGTTAGAATTGACTCAACATAATAATCACCTCTACCTTTACTTTTTTTGAATTAATTATCTGAAAGCATTCCAAAACAGTGTTCAATCGCATCGTCATTCCACCCGAATTTATAGCGTTTATGCCTTCATAAAGTTTTCTGATTCTATTATTGAAATTACATATCCATCGGACAAAACTCCACGCATTATTTTCCGTAACTTTGCATTTTTAAAATATGATACACATGAATCTTAACGACGTTCCGAAACTAAAACATATAGACGCAAATAATTTCTTTTTATTGTGTGGTCCATGCGCCATTGAAGGTGAAGACATGGCCTTACGCATTGCGGAGAAAGTGGTCACAATTACTGACAATCTACAAATTCCTTATGTTTTTAAGGGAAGCTTTAAAAAGGCGAATCGCAGCCGCATTGATAGCTTTACAGGCATTGGCGATGAGAAAGCACTGAAAATCCTTCGTAAAGTTTCTGAAACTTTTGACATCCCAACGGTTACCGATATCCACGAAATCTCTGATGCTTTAATGGCAGCGGAATATGTAGATGTGCTGCAAATTCCAGCGTTTTTGGTAAGACAAACAGATTTGGTGGTTGCTGCGGCAGAAACCGGAAAAGTTGTCAATCTCAAAAAAGGACAATTCATGAGCCCTGAGTCCATGAAGCACGCCGTTCAAAAAGTGAAAGATGCAGGCAATGAGAAAGTCTGGATTACCGATAGAGGCACAATGTTTGGCTACCAAGATATGATTGTTGACTTTAGAGGCATTCCTACCATGCGCCAATATGCACCAACGATTTTGGACGTTACCCACTCCTTGCAACAACCTAACCAAACTATTGGCGTGACAGGTGGCCGACCAGATATGATCGAAACCATTGCCAGAGCTGGTATTGTCAATAATGTTGATGGTTTGTTTATCGAAACGCACTTTGATCCAGCTAACGCTAAAAGTGATGGCGCCAACATGCTTCACTTAGATAATTTGGAAAAATTGCTCACTAATTTAGTGGCCATAAGAAAAGTAGTCAATACTTTATAAAACAGTTATAAATGTTTAAAAATTTTCAAACACCTCTTTTAGGTGTAATTCTTCTTTTGATATCATTCAAAAGCTATTCACAAGATTTCATTGAGCCTACTAAGTACACAGATTCTAACAAAGGCAAAGTTTTTGTGAGTTGGGGAGGAAACAGAGCAGCATTTACAAATTCAGACATTAGCTTTAAAGGCGTTGATTATGAGTTTACCATTAAGGATGTCACGGCTCATGACAAACCCAAAGGTTGGCATATTGATTATGTAAATCCGACACGTATGACCATCCCACAAACCAATTTTAAACTTGGCTATTTTATTTCGGATCACTACAGCATCGCAATTGGTTTGGACCACATGAAATATGTTATGGATGCAAACAAAAACAGAGTAATTGATGGTTATATTGATTTGCCTGCCGATGATGTTGGAGCCATATTTAATGGCATTTATGACAACAAGAACTTTTTGGTTTCTGAAGAATTTTTATTATTCGAACATACCGATGGGCTAAATTATGTGTATCTTGAATTCGCACGACATGATGATATTTCTTCATTATTCGGCATTCAAAATACCGATAAATTTCAAGTAAATATCACGGAAGGCGTTGGTGCCGGTATCCTCTATCCAAAAACCAACACCACACTTTTTGACAGAGACCGGTATGACGAATTTCATGTTGCAGGCTATGGTGTTTCAGTCGGTGCAGGTTTGAATTTAACCTTCTTCAAACACTTTTTTATTCAAGGCGATTTGAGAGGCGGCTATATCAATATGGGCGATATCAGAACAACACATAATCCTAGCGAAAGCGCTTCACAACATTTTTTCTATGGAGAAAGTGTTTTTAGTTTAGGTGGTATATTTAGAATATAATTATGATACAAATTAGACAGGCAACACTAGAAGATTTACCGGAAATCACAACAATTTTCAGGGATACCATTCGTGCCGTAAACAGTAAAGATTACTCCGAAAAACAAATTGAAGTCTGGTCATCAGGCGCTGATAACCTTGAAGAATGGAAAGATCGCATTGAAAACCTCTACTTTCTGGTCGCTGAATTCAAAGGTCAAATTGCAGGTTTCGCGTATTTAAAAAACGGATTTCATCTAGATGGTCTCTATGTGCACAAAGATTTCCAAAGACGTACAATCGGCTCAAAATTACTTCGCATCATGGAATCGAGAGCGACGGCCAATGGCTATGAGGTTCTCAAATCAGACATAAGCATTACTGCTTTTCCTTTCTTTGACTCCCATTATTATGAGGTCGAAAAAAGACACAAGAAAAACTATAAAGGTTTGGCTTTTGAAAACATCATTGTTTACAGAGATTTGTAAGTTTCAATTAACGTCTGAATGCCGAAAATCCTTTTAAACACCTTAATAAAAGCAGATAAAAGCATCGTTTTTGATTTGGCCCGCAGCATTGATCTGCATAAAATATCTACTCGAAATTCTAATGAAACGGCCATTTCCGGAAAAACTGTTGGCCTCATCGACCTAAACGAATCCGTTACCTGGCGCGCCAAACATTTTGGTGTTTACCATACATTAACTTCAAAAATTACCGCATTCAAGGAACCAGATTTCTTTGTGGATGAAATGGTCTCTGGTGTTTTCAAAAGTTTTAAACATGAACATCATTTTAAAGATGCCAATGGCACCTTGATGACGGATGTGTTTGACTATACCTCTCCTTTTGGACTTTTGGGAAAATTAGCCGATCAATTATTCCTAAGAAATTACATGACGAAATTCCTTATAGAACGCAATCGCGTTATTAAAGACTTTGCCGAATCTGATCAATGGAAAACCATTATTTAAATAAGTAACGGAATCATAAGCATCTTGAGATTCACGATCAGTCTCTACCTTCGGAATTATAACGACTCTATTTGTTGAGTATCAATTTCAATCGCTTAAATCTCATAAAAAACGCTATCGTTAATTCGTTTTAAATGATAAGCTTTGGAATTCAGTATAAGATCACAACGTGATTTTAGACCTCAACTTTCGGCCCATATTCTGAGGTTTATAGGTGTGCTCATGAACATTTCTTCCCTAAAAAGTCAATCCGAATTTTCAGCATTCATAGGTCCCTATTTAAATTAATGCATCGCCATTCTTGGAATATCATGCATTTAATTTCATCTTTAAGTCAAAATCTGTACTTTTATTAGCACAAAAACCCAAACACTTCACATGAAACGCGCATCGCAAGATTTAAATACCCGAGGGAATGATTAAGATCAAACAGCACGCTTGTACTTAGGGAAGTCGAAGTATGACCATTGAAAAACAATAAATATAAACACATGAAAAAAATCTCACTTTATTTATTTTTAATGCTTTTGGCACTTTATTCCTGTAAACAGGAAGCCCAAAAAAAAGCTGAACCTCTTACGATCGGTCACTTGACCATCTCCAATGAGCATCCGAAACCAGGCGACCAATTAGAGCTCACTTATAAAAGTGACCAAGAGGTTGAAGCATTTTATGCCTATATGGTAGGCGACAAAAATTATCCGCTTGACATTGACTTTTCAGCTAAAGATGGCGAACAAAAAAGTTCAATAAAAATCCCAGATTCTGCAGTGGCATTGGCTTTTATCTTCAAAGTTGACGACCAATATGATAACAATAACAAAAAGGGTTATTTGCTGCCATTATATACTAAAAACGGCGAGAAAATCCCAGGAAGTAGTTCTGCAATTGCCTATTATCCTATCAGATATGGGGAAAATTACGGAATTAAAGGCGACCCAACCACAGCTTTAAACACCATTAAATTTGAACTTGATGCTCATCCTAACCTAAAATCTACTTGGGAAGTGCCTTATTTGCAATTGGCTTATAAGAACGATAAAGAGGAAGCAAAAAAGCTGATTGATCAGTATGCGGCTTCACTCGGCAAAAAGCCGACTGTTTCTGAAAAGGAATACACTTCTCTTCTCCAATTTTATTCCATGATGGGCGAAGAGGCGAAAGTTGATTCCATAAAATCAATGACACTTGCAAAATTCCCGAAAGGAACTACTGCTAATTATGAGTTGATTGATCAGTTTCAACAAGAAAGTGATTTAGAAAAAAAAGCTGAAATCTTTAAGAAGTACTCTGAAGCTAATGCAAAATCAGGAAACTTAGGTGATTATATGGCTGGCACTTTGGCCAGAAACTATTATCAACAAAAGGACATGGCCAACTTTGATAAATATTTATCTCAAGTGGATGACAAAGCTCGTAGAGCCTCTACCTTAAACAATTTGGCATGGCCCTTAGCTGAAAGTGGAGAAAACCTAGATGAAGCAGAAAAAATGTCCAAAACATCGCTTGAGCTTATTACCGATTTACAGAAAAACCAAGACGATAAGCCTGAATTTTACACTAAAAAACAATATGATAAAAGCCTAAAATCATCGTATAACATGTTTGCCGACACTTATGCTTTTATTTTGTTCCAACAAGGGAAAATCAAAGAAGCCATTGCTTATCAGGAAAAAGCACATGATCATAAAGGACGGGACACTGAGGCGAATCAACGTTATATTGAATACTTAATTGCAGACAACCAATTTGAAACCGTTAAGGACAAAGCTGAAAGTTTCATTAAGTCAGGTCATGCGAATGAAAAAATCAAGGAAGCTTATAGGACGACCTATCTTAAATTGAATCCGTCAGCTACTGATGTTGAGGAAAACATGATCACTTTTGAAAAAGAAGCCTACGCTACACAAGTTGCTGAAATCGAAAAAACGATCCTTGATGAAGAAGCGCCAACCTTTACCTTAAAGGATATGAAAGGTAAAGACGTTTCTTTGGCCTCTTTAAAAGGAAAAACCGTCATACTAGATTTCTGGGCAACCTGGTGCGGTCCTTGTAAAGCATCCTTCCCAGGCATGCAGGAAGTCGTTACAAAATATAAGAATGATGATAAAGTCGTTTTATTATTTGTTGACACATTTGAAAGAGGTCCAAACAGAGAAAAGTTGGTTGAAGACTTTATAAAAACCAGTAAGTATGATTTTCATGTGGTTTATGATACAGAACTTGAGGGTAGCAACGCTTTTGAGGTGGCAGAAAAATATGACATCACAGGTATTCCAACCAAAGTCATCATTGGTCCTGATGGAAGAATGAAGTTCAAATCGGTGGGCTATAGCGGCTCAAACGAGAAACTGGTTAAAGAAATTGATATTATGATAGATATTTTGAAATCTTAATTTGAGGGTAGAAAAATAGAGGGTAGAAAATAGAGGGTAGAATTTAGAGGATAGAATATAGACTTTGTCGTAAGTTATTTAACAGAATGGACTTAGAAACAAACTCTGAAAAAACCTATCAATATAAGATGACTCGACTACTACTTGTTTTAAACGGATAACAATAGATTCAAATCTAAAAAGCCTGAGAATTGAATTTTCAGGCTTTTTAGATTTGTTTAATAATGGCTTAAAATGACAAAAGACTAGAGGACAAAAGACGTATGATAATAAGTATTACATGTTAAAAAAATAGCGCTACTAATCCTTGTCACCTAATTCCTCAGAAGTTAGACTAGACTTAATATCTGCGGGAAAAATATAAAGCGTTTCATATTCAAAAAGGTTATAACGCAGAGTTATCCAAATGAGGCACAAAGAGCCACAAAAGGCATCAATCTTAGATTAGTCAATAGATCAATTAACTAAAAACGGTCGACACTAATCAGGGAAGTTCACCAATCCCTCATTCCCACTACCTTCTACCCACTACCTTCTACCCACTACCCTCTACCCACTACCCTCTACCTACTTCCCGCTACCCACTACCTACTTCCCACTAATTCCTCCTCCACATATTCCTGCAAATAGGCAAAGCGTTTGGTCAGTTCTCCGTTTTTTGTAATTCTGGCACGCTTCAGAATGCCGTCGTCGTCTTGATTAAAAAATGCTGGAATGACATGTTCAAGAAACATCTCTCCAAAACCTTCACTGGCGTCTTTTGGGAGTTCACAGGGCAAATTATCAACAGACATCACAGCGATTGCATCTTTAGCATCATATGCCACTTCTTTTTCGGTGACTGGATCATAACCATAAAATGGATCAACAATGGTAGAAGATCTTATGGTTGATGCTACAGGACCATCCACATCACAGCTAATGTCTGCCACAAGATTAATATTAAAATCAGGCGACTTGGCATCCTCTCGTGTAAACAGAAAAGGGGCGTCATTGCCATAAAAGTGTCCAGCTATAAACATATCCGTTTCTTTGGCATAAGCCATGAAATTACTTTCATATTTATAAGGATGCATATAAAACTCAGGCTTATTACCTACTCTTCCATCTTTGCGCTTGTTGTAATCCATAACATCGACCACACTAAACACGGGCTCAGAAAATTTTGATGTCAAATAAAGTCCTTTATCTATTTTCTTTATTTTCAAGTGATTGATGATTTCTTTTGCACCCCGAGCGACTTTTCCAGTTCCTGAAAGCAATATCTTAATAGGTGGAATAGTTATTTTATCCAATTCCGATTTTACTTCCTTCAAACAAGAAAGTGTTTCGACTTTTGGCAAATTGAACAATCCGTCTCTTAGGCCCAAGGCTCTAAACCCATTATAAGCCCCCACTAATCCCGCATAACGCCCAAAGCCAATTAAGCGTGTACAACTTTTTTTAACGATGGTTTCGTGATCTATCAATTCGATATTTTTCTCAAGAATGGCTTGGAGCAAATCTCTATTATGAGCTTGCTTTTTAATGGTATGTGAAAAGAAAATATATTTTTTATTCGGAATCAACGCTTCGATGGGCACTTCCTTTACGCCTAGCATCACATCGGCATCAGACACATCATCGGTAACCGTAAAACCCAATTTTTCATAAGCGGCATCTGGAAACACTCTCAGATCACTGGATTCTATTATAAATTCGGCTTCGGGGAATAAGGCTCTTGCTTCGGCTAATTTTTCTGGAGAAAATACGACACGTCTGTCAGGTGGATTTTTACGTTCTTTTATAATGGCAAATTTCATCAATAGATAGTCATTTTGTTAGGAAAATTGAATTTCAAGGAACTAAATCACTTCAAAAATCAACTTTTCACGAAAATAAGCCGATTTTGAAGTTTTAGCAAGCATTCCTAAATAAAAATCTTTGCTCCTCCGTTTCAATGTACTAACCTAGGCAGAAAATCCAATGCCATCGCCCATTTTTGGAGTGCAGATAGCTGCCGAAAGCTTTTAAACTTTTGATTTAAACAATGGCTTCTCATAAAATGTGAGTCGGATGCCGAATAGTAGAATGATGCCACCAATAACCATTTGCACCGAAATCAGCTCATCAAGCAACCACCACGCCAGAATTGACGCCAAGATTGCTTGTCCCAATAAACTGACCGACACACGCGTAGCACGCATATGCTTGGTAGCAAAACTAAGAAGCAACCACGCCAATAGTTGGCAGACGACTCCCTGAATCACCAATACCAACCAGCCCTCAGTAGAAAATCCACCAAAAGGTTCGCCCATGGCATAACTTAATAAGCCTAAAGAAACGACCGAAGAAAGCAGACTGACCATCATAAAGGTCATGATCTCCATTTCGCCCAAAACCCTTTTACTGGTTAACATATAAACGGCATAGAGCATTCCGGAAAGCACTCCAAAAATGAAGGCCAAATTAAAATCGAAGTTGAGAAACAAATCAAACCCTACCAAAAGCACCATCCCGATGACGGCCACAACCGTACCTATCCAAAAGTTACGCTTAGGCTTATCTTTCAAGAATAGAAAAGAACCGATTCCTACCCAAACTGGCGAAAGATTAGTCAGCAAACTAGCTTGAGTTGCTGTGGATTGCTGAATGGCAATGTTCCAAACGCCCACATCCAATCCGAAAACAACCCCGCAAAGCACCGTAAGGAAAAACGTTTTTCGAGAGGTCACTTTAAACTTCTTGGTAATAAGCACATAGGGCACTAAAATCGCTGAAGCAATGACCATTCGGTAAAACGCAGAGATAAGCCCGGGAGTTAGATTTAACTTTACCAAAATTGGAAATATCGAAATACATATGATGCCGACAGCGAGTGCGATTCTTGGTTTTGTCATGACTCAGTCATTTAATTTTGAAGTTGCAAAAGTACGATTTAAGACGCCAAATCAATCATATTAAATTACTGCATTTTGATACTATATTATCATAACAAAACGGAAAATATCATGAAGGTGGAAGATATTTTACTGTTTATTTCCATAAAACTTACTGCACTTTTATTGAAAACGTCAATTTGACAGATAAGGAACCGATATTATTCTGGCATATTTTTTGAAATAAGTTATCCACATTTGCAGGGTTAGATGAAACTTTTTGGTAACTTTGCAAGCTGCGTTAGCGATTGAAGCGACATCCTTTTGCCTTTTCGGCAAAAGATATAGCGGAAAGCGCGACCCTTTTCGGGGAACGCCCAAATAATTAAAATTATCATTCTAAATGGGGTCGACTGGTTTTGACAGCGAGATTTATTGAACGGTAAGCACGTCGTGTAATGAAATTGAAACACGTAAAAGACTATTTCGAACTTTTAAACGGCGAGAATAACTACGCTTTAGCTGCTTAATCCGAATTACAGTAGGATTTGCTAATCCCTACTAGGTAGGGAAGCTAAATGTCTCTTGAAAGCCCTGGTCAGCGGCGGTCAGCTCAGAGACATCGTAAATGTTGACATAGGGAGCAAAGCGCTTTGATTTGCTCTTGAAACTAAAGAAGATAAGTTGTAAGTGGGTTGTCTTTAACCAGCTTGCAATCGAAAAAACAAGAAAAGAATAAACGTGAAGAAAGCCCTTTGGTAACTTGTTTGGACTAGGGTTCGAATCCCTCCGACTCCACAATCAATCACAACTGGGTTGTGATTTAAAACATAAGAAATCCGTCAAGCTTGCTTGATCGGATTTTGTTGTTTTAAAGCACCTGGACTGCAAGTACAGCCAGTTGTAGTTGCAGGATTGGAGTGAAAGAGAACAACGCAGTTAATCTCTCCGACTCCACCTTCGCTCGCCAGATAGAACTTAGAATATAGACCACTGCGTTGATAGAACCTAGAATATAGACCACTTACTTCGACTGCGCTCAGCACAGGCCGTTGATAGAACCTAGAATATAGACTTGTGTCGTAAAGCATTGAAAACATTGGGTATCAAACTCAAGACTGTTTCTAAATTTTCATTTTTTATAAGCGTTTCTAATAAAAAAAAAATGAAGGGCATCGTTGAAAAAACTTTAAAAGCACTATGTATAGAAGGTTGCGCAAAGAATTTCAAGTTTTAATCGGACAACACCGTTTATAAATAAAAAGACTCCTCAGCTTTACACTATTATTATACGGATTTCAGAACTCAGTTCACTATACCATAAAGCTTTTAAATATATACAGAGTTTATAGGCGTTTATGGGCTTCTTTATAAGCCACAAATTACATATAACATCTATGGCATTAACGTGCCTTTATCCTGCCTTTATCCTGCCTTTATCCTGCCACTATGCCAAGACACAATTTTCAACAAACTATATCTACTATTGCGAGGGTTTCAACCATCAAGATTTTCAATTTTCGAGATCAAGCTGGTGCGGAGCATTTCCAGCAGCTTGGCTTGATTATTTTTACGTGCCCTTATTTCCAAAAAAATTCGGTAATAATCTCCCAATTTGATGGCAAAGAGTTGCTCCATTCCTTGTGCCAGATCCTTAATGGCTGCCGTTCCGTTATTGACCAAGCCTGAAGCGTGAAGTGCATAGGTAAGTTCGACGAGATCGGCTTTTGAGCCTGTCCATTGGAGGTTGGCTTTAGACTTATTGGCTGTGGATGTTAGCGGTATTGCCAATCTCTTTTCGAGGTGATTAATGCTTAAGACATAGCCTTTTATTTTGGAAAAAATCATGTCATGGGGCGTTGCAAACTGAAAGTCGACCATAGACGCTATAGCCTCGTCTGAGAGTTGATATGGTGCATTCTTTCGTATAAAATAATCCTGGTCTCTATAATCGTGGCTCCGCAAAAAATATTCATAAAGTTCTTGATGTTTCATTAAATAAGCTTGCATCGCCTTTATCTGCGCAATTAAGAATTTTCGTTCTTTTTTGGGGCAACCATAAGGCCGGGCTCGCTCTACCTGCACGAGGCTGATATAGTAGAACAAATATCCTACAATAGTAGATTTTATCTCCTTAAAAAAGACGGCTTCTTCCTGAAGGGTTTTAAACCCCAGTTGTGATACGCGTTGACGTACAACTTCCAATGTTTTTTTACAATGACGGATAGCCAGTTCGGCCCGTTCAAATATGTTATCCTGTTCGTTCTCGAGACTTTGCAATACATATTCTAGAGCCTCCACTTCTGATTTAAATACGTTCATAATAAGTAGGTTTTAAAATTTATTACTAACTACCTTAAGTTAAGGGCAATAGGAAAAATAGTCATTTATACTTTTCACCCTTAAGACTAAACGCCTCTTAAATTGATGCTATTCCCCTCATGACTCTTATGTTAAAAATATTAATATGTTACAAAAAAGATGATGATTATTATCGGAACACCTACGCCCATTTTAAATCGTCTGATTGCTGCTTTTGCACCTTCACAGCCGCCACTATTTATGCCGCATGTGGAGAGTTGGGCATCTTTGGCGGCACAGGCACGGGCCTTCCAAACGCCTTGCGTTATAGTTGACTTAGATAGTCCTGAACTGGATCTTCAGTTTCTTGGGCCACTATGGTTGCAAGCTTTTGGGTTGCCCTATATCATTGGTGTCACCCGGGATAAGACCTTGGGTTTTACTGCCTTTAAAAATGGGTTCAATGACATTCACGATCCAGGAGAACCGACGGACCCTGTGGCAAGCCGTTATCGTCAAGCCCGTCATAATTGTTACCTGTATTTTGAGAGCGGTAAAAAGAAACTTCATTTAAAATCAAACGAGATTCTATTTTTAAAAGCGGACAATTATACCACCGATCTCTTTTTGACTTCAGGTCAGACCATTCCCTTATTTAATACTCTTAAAAGCTATGAGGCGAATTTACCTTCATCATTTGTACGCATCCAGAAATCTTTGG
>NZ_JBDSLS010000231.1:0-11452 GCF_039916245.1 Gelidibacter sp. | reverse complement strand
CAGAAATGAAATAAGGAAATCTTACATTGCGCTCTTCAATGGAAGAATAGTCATTATAATAGGAAGTCTTTATCGACAACTTCGCTGGTATAAAATAATACTCCGCATAAATATTGGTCAATAATTTCCTGATTTTCAACTGATTTTCATTGAAACGCATTGTTGGAAATGGATTTTGAGAGTTTCGGTATCCAAGTCTCGTAGCATCAGAATAATCCACTGGCTTTGCCATCGTATTTAAAGGATCAAAAACCGGTAACACGGGAACGGCAAAATAGGCCTGAAACCATGCAGCATCCTCAGCATTGTATTTAGTAGCGTTACTAAAAACAATATTGCTTCCCATTTTAAAACGATCAGAAACTTTCACATCCACACTGTTACGAATATTAAATCGCTCATATTCATTTTTCATATCCAAAATACCATCTTGGGAAAAGTAGTTGGCACCTACCGAATAATTCACATTCTCTCCACCGCCATTCACACCTACACTATGACTGGATATGGTGGCCGGACGCAAAATTTCCTTGTACCAGTCCGTATTGACGTCGGGAAGATTAGGGTTTACTCTACTTCTCCCAAATCGTTGTATGGCGCTTTGAATCTTATTGATATCCGGTTGGGAACCTGACTCATAGGCCATGGTTGCAAACTGCTCAGCATTGGCCATTTTCAACACATTTTGTGCAAATTGGTAACCGGTGTATCCATTGTAAACAAATTCTGGTCTCTTTTCCAATTTACCTGCCTTTGTCTGAATAATGATAACGCCGCCAGCAGCCTTTTGTCCGAAAATAGCTGATGAGGACGCGTCTTTCAATACCGAAACAGACTCGATATCACTAGTGTTCAAAAAGTCGATATTATCATAAAACATCCCATTGACCACATAAAGCGGATTACTGCTTCCGTCAAAGGTTCCTACACCACGCAATCTTACTTTTGGCGAATCGCCTGGAGATCCAACACCAACTACTTGTACGCCTGCAACTTTACCTTGAAGGGATTGCATGACATTACTTGCCGGTGTTTTTTCAATATCTTCAGCCTTGATGGTAGTAATTGCACCCGTTAAATCTGCCTTTTTCTGAGTTCCATAACCTACAACAACGATTTCGCCCAAAGCTTCAACATCTGCTTCTAGGCTAACATTTACTGTTGTCTGATTATTGATGGTCACTGAAACTAACCTAAAGCCTAAAGAATAGAATTCCAAAACTTCGCCTTTGCTGACTTTCAGGGAATAATTACCATCAAAATCAGTGCTCGTCCCTTTTGATGTTCCTTTAATAATCACGTTAACACCCGGAACAGGAAACTGATCTTCTGCACTTGTTACCGTTCCTTTAACAGTAGTTTCCTGAGCATAGGAAACAGCGTAACTGAAAAGAAAAAATAAACATAAAACTAGTCTTGCTTTCATATAGTTTGAATTTATTGTGTTAGTTAATCGAATATATAATGAATAAAATGCTTGAAGAAGTTTTCATTTACACCTTAGATACGCCAACGTTAAAATAATCATAAAACTCAATGATGACGTAGCGTTAAGATACATGAAAAACGACGAAATCGTATTAGTAGATTAGAATTGACGTAGTTTTGACGTATAAAAAATAGAAAAATAAAGGCGATGAAGTATGATTATTTGAAATTAACCAAGTATTCTGTTAAGGATTGATCGTTATCAAGGTTTAATTTGACTCTTAGGCGATATCTTTGAGTTTCCACACCTCTTATGGAGATATTTAATAATGGCGCAATTTCCTTGGTCGATAAGTGCATTTTGATGTAGGCAGAAATTCTTAAATCTTTAGCATTTAACTTTGGATGCTTGCTTTTCAATTGATTGAAAAACTCTTCATGAACTTGGTTGAAATTGTATTCAAATACGGCCCATTCATCTTTATGGCTAATGGAAGAATCTATTTTTTTTATGAGATTTTTATATGAAAAGTGATTGTCAAATGCATTCTTTTGCGTCGAAATTTCCTTCTTAAGCTCTAAAAGGGTTTCATTCTTTTTCACTAAAGCCATAGCTGTATTGGCAAGCTGTTTGCTTTTTAATTTGACTTCATTTTTTAACGACTCATTTTTAAGCTCCACAATGCGCCTGTCATTTTCAATGGTTTTTTCTTTGAGAATTTCTTGTTGCTCCTGGTCGAATTTCAACTGCAACAACCGTTGCTCTTTTCCGATCTTTCTTCGATGGAGAACATAAAATAAGGCGAGCGTTAATACTAACAATAAGCCATACAACAGATAGCCTTGTGTGGATCGATACCAAGGTGGCAAGACTATGACCTTTAAACTACTGACAGATGATTTTTGTCCCAAATGATTGGAAGTTCTAAATAAGAAGTCATACTGTCCATAACTTATATTTGAAAACTCTAACTTATTATTTTCGATTTTGTACCAATGCATCGCCGTATCGACCGATGCCATGGCGTATTCAAAAAAGTGATCTTTCGATTTTGGAGAGGTCAGAGAAATACTAAAGGTCTTAAAATCATTAGGCAATTCCACTGATTTTATGGCATCTAAAACAATGCGCTGACTGTCTATTTTAATGCTTTCAAAAAATGTGGGATGCAACGCGTGTGACTTGGCTCCTATTGATTTATTAAACATCATAAATCCGTTGTTTAAACTTAAGGCCAAAATGGAATCTTTAAGTTTCGAGATGTTTTCATAGCCTACAATGAGACGCTTTTTAAAATACTTGTCATTCAGTGAGGCTGGAGAACCATCATCAGGAAAGGTTTTAAAATGGATGCTATTGTTGTTTTTGACGGCTAAAGTAGCAATGTCATCTTCAGAAACGATATAGGAATACTTTCCAAAACTTTTATTCAATAACGGATAGGGCACAATAGAATCCAACAAGGGTTCATATTTTTGCCAACCATCATTGGTCTTGATAGAAATGTCGTTTTTAATTGAATAGACGCGAACATTGTAAGTGGACCAGAGTCCTTTTTTTTCATAATTCTTGATATCCAGAATAGAATCATATGAACTATTGAACTTCACTTTATATAAACCTTTATAAGCATGTGCCACCCAAGCGGTATAAGGATCTTCAAATACTAAAAACCGACTTGGTATGGTGGTTTGCCCCAAATGTTTGGCGGTCCAACCCGTACTTTCTTTCTTAAATTTAACCAAGCCTGCATAGGTACCTTGGATGTAGGTTTTTGGTACTCCCATGACCTTTTTAATGATCCAACCCCCAGTAAATGGCGAAATAAGTTTCAATTTTTTGTCTTTTACAAGATAGGTGCCATTGTTATGTCCGCAGAACAAGTCGCCTTCGATTTCTTTTAAATCCCAAACCTGTCCTTGAGAACCTTCAATAAATTGTAATATATTGTGTGCATCGATATAGTACAAACCGGTATTACTGCCAATATAAACCGTATCCTGATATTGAATCACATCATATACAGCGCCCAAATTTCCTGAAACATCATTGTAAAACAGATACGGATTTCTTAAATCTGCCCACGCCAATCCGTTATCCAATCCTAACCAAAGTTGGTCATCACCATCCACAAATTGCGAGAGCACCGTATTATTAATCAGTCCGTTTTCTTTGTGAATATTGAAAAGAACTTGCCCATTAGAATCTGTGATATAAACGCCATTTTTTATGGTTCCGAAAATCATATTTCCGTTCGCCATGACCGAAAACGCATTGAGCTGTTGTTCTTTGAGAATGGTAGTAATTTCAGATCTCCATGGACTTAAAGCGCCGTTTTCATAAGTAAAAATGCCCTGTAAGGAGGTGGTTATAAAAAGTTGTTCTTTCTTTTTTGAAATAGAGATTATTTTAGTCTCGATTAAATCTTTATGGTTGATGAGCGGAATTATTTTTCCTTGATCAAGCGTAAAAATGCCGTTTTTTAATGTGGATATGTACAAGGTTTCGTCAATAACATCGCAAGAAAGTATGGTCGAAGGCGGTGTGATTTTATTGATTTTACCATTTTTATAGATAAAAACATTTAAGAATGACCGAAAGATGATGCTATCCCCCAGCTTGATGATCTGCCAAAACTCTTCGTTTAAAAACTCCTTCGGATTCAGCTGTTCACTTAAAGACGTATATTTTAGCAGTCCAAATTTATTGCGTTCCCAAAACCCAAACTCTTCATACGAACCGATATAAATTTTCTTATTTACCGCCAATACAGAGCGAATGGTCGTTTTATTGGGAAGTGCGCTCAAGGTCCATTTAAGCCCATCAAATTCCAACAACCCCTTATTGTTAGCGACATAAAGAAGGCCATCATCCGCTTTGGAAATACCCCAATTCTGGTTTCCGGCATTGTATTGGGACAGATCATAATTTTGAAAATGAGGTGCATATTGTGCCTGTAAGTTGTTTATAAAAAGCAAATAACAAAGCGCCATCCAAATGTGGACAGGAAAGGTTAACGGCAATTTAAATTTCATGATCATGAATTGGAGTCTGAAGTTTCAATTCTATAAATGTAATGGAAATGAAGTGTTCAAACGAAATTTATGACAAGGATTGTTAGTAAGGTTTAAATGGTCTCCGAACGAAACGATTTATTAAAGGATAACTTCCGATCGTAATATCAACTTTGAATTTATTTAAAGTATAATTCTATCTCCATCCGTTTGGAAGAATTCATCGCTTAACAGCTGAAAACCCAATTCAAACACAGGATTAATACCACCAAGATATTTATTATATTTGATAGGTTTTCCCAATAGAAAATCAAACAATCGCTTTGGAACGACTGCATTACCTCATTTTCTGTGTTTTTATTTTCTGGCACATTCCGATGCTTTGTCAACAACAATTGACAAGTGATGAAGCTTATGAAAACTATCAGGAACTAAGTTCCAAAATGGCTAAATCCTTTCCAGAGGATGATTTCAAAACATACAAACGAACGTCCTTTACTGAGCAACAATTAGAGATCTATCTTTCACAACATTTCCAACGTCTGGATCTTTTGCCATTTATTAAAAACAGACCTGCATTTGTGATCAATGCCTATTTACATTCAGGAAATTGGTTTCAAGCTATCGGATTTTATAAGGAATCCATTGCTTCCTATAATGACTTATTTCACTATTATGAAACTCATCACAAAGAATTATCAGCAGATGAAATCGAGGGCTTCGTCGGAGTAATTAGTTATGCTCGTGGAATATTGGCCGAAAATTATGCAAAGATAAATAATGTGGATAGTGCGTCTATTCATCACATTAGAAACATTAGTTTTAATGATAGCTTTTCTTCTATCTTCTACCCTTCTGCAATAAATAATTATGGTTTATTTTTTTATAGGACAAAAAAAGATCGTGATTCTGCCTTGATCTATTTTGAAAAAGCTTATGAAATTACTAAACAAAAGTTTCCTGAACATTCACTTATTGCAAGCATTCGAGACAATATTGCAGATGTCTACATGGATCAAAATAGATATGCTCAGGCAAAAACATTGTATGCTACCAACTTTGAATTCTATAAAACAGGAATCATTGAGACGACTAAAACAAAAGATATTCAGCGACTTATTAGTGCTGGAGCTCAATTGGTACACTCAAACATTAAACTAAAAAATCTTGTTCAAGCACAGAACGTTCTTTTTCAAGTAGATTCTATAGTCAAAGATGCCAAAACAAGGAAGGAGCTTCTAGCCGATTCTCAAATTGAATTTCTTTCGGCCAAAGAAAATCTGTAT
Source organism: Gelidibacter sp. (assembly GCF_039916245.1). GTDB lineage: Bacteria > Bacteroidota > Bacteroidia > Flavobacteriales > Flavobacteriaceae > Gelidibacter. The sequence continues at coordinate 5,723 of NZ_JBDSLS010000231.1, read as the reverse complement.
GTAGCACAGAATAATATGACATTGGCTTATAAAATATTAAGCGATAGGTTTTCTTTTTCGGACAGTTTGGCAACCATTGCAGCATTACAAGATAGTCAATGGCGTGATGAGCTGAACAATATTAGTGTAGATCGCGTAGCTCTCAAATTTGAGATTGATCGTATTGAAAAGGAAAATAAAATTAAAAGTCAAAGAGCTAAATTGTGGATATCAACGCTTATATCTTCAGGTTTTATCGTTTTATTGCTGGTTCTATTTTTAGGTCGCAGACAGCATTTAATAAATGCTAAAAACAAGGAGTTGTTGGCAGAGCAGCAATTGGAAAATGAACGCTTAAAGGTGGAACAGCTGAATTCTAAAATTCAATCAAAGCAGCGTGATTTATCCGATTTCGCACTCAACTTAACCCAAAATCAAGAATGGGCATTAATGTTGTCTGAAAAAATAAAGCTGCTAAAAACTGCTGATCAAAAAGACAGACGTGAACTATTAGAAAAACTGGAGTTGGATATAAAAAATAAAGTTCAATTTGACAGAGACAGTAAAGTGTTTTATGAGCGATTAGATAAACTTAATGATGCATTTTATACCACGCTTATGCGCTTATTTCCAAATTTAACTAAAAACGAAATCCGTCTTTGTTCTCTTATCCGATTGAAAATGGAGAGTCATAGCATCGCGACCTTTCAAAACATTACGAATGCCTCATTAAATACAAGCCGCTATCGAATGCGCAAAAAAATGCATCTGGAAGATGATGTCAATCTCGATGACTTCATCATTCAACTCTAACGGCGCAGCATCCTAAAAATCATTGTCAACCATCCAAAACCGAACGCTTGTCTATCAATTGTCTATTGGATGTCCATTGGTTGTCTATCTAAAAATCAATGAGTTAAAGCAACAAAGAATTAAATTAGCTAAACGTTTTAATGTATGGTTTCCATCATCATAACAAGAGTAAAATGATCTTCTTTTAATCTTTAAATCAAAAACTTATGAAAACACTATTGATTACCTTCCTTTTGATAGGATTCGCACAATTTTCGCACTCCCAAACTGACTTCGCCTACACAGAAACCTCTAACCTGAATTTAAAAAACAAAAATGAGAGTATTCCAAATTTTAAAAATTCCAATGAAGTCAAATATTTGGCGGAAAAATCAAAAAAATTAGAGGGGCAGGCGTTCAACTATGACATCAAAAGTGCCGCTGTTTACGCATCCCACCTGAAAACCACTTATAGTGTGAGTTTTACTGAAGGCAAAAATCGTATTGATGCCATTTATGATGCTGATGGTAAATTGCTGCAATCAGAAGGCACATATGAAAATGTTGCCATTCCTTACGCTATTGGTTCTCAATTGGCCAAAGCCCATCCAGGATGGGAATTTCACAAATCATGGTGCACCAGTAACTATAAGTTGAATAGTGATACGGACATCATTTATAAAATACAACTTAAAAAAGGCAATAAAACCAAGGTTGTTAAAGTAAATCCGCTTGACTATGGTTTGTAAATATCCGACAAAAAATTTAGTCAAATTCAGAAAATTTAAAACCTCAACGGTCCATGACTATTGAGGTTTTTTTGAGATTGTTAAAGAAATCCTGCACTACCAAAAGTCTCTTTAGCAATTTCGTTAATTCTAAATCATTGTTGTCCGATTAAAGTTGCGTTGATCTACTAAGAATAGATATAAATAAAGGTCTTTAAATGTTTTTGATCCTCAATCTCCTTCATTTCGAGGTTTTTTGAAAACTATTGCTAAAACATCATAACCCATTCTAATTATGAATTTCACAGCACTTATTTTCAATTAATTACAAGTTTAGTCTTTGTTCTTGGTTCTATCATCGAAGCGGCGGTTACTGAGCTTGTCGAAGTGTCCTAATTCTTTTCCGGACAATAGTGATTCTAAAATTAAATACTTACATGTCCATAATTTCTATTCTTAACGCACTGGATTACCCGTACACGGACAATTGCTTATGCCTTGCAGGAAGTCGAGTCCAATAGTAATCATATGCGTACCCGAGTTATAACCTGCCATGGCATTGGTCGTAACTTGATAAGAATAGGCGAAATAGAATTTGGATTTCATAATCCCAGCCATCGGACCAATATTCAATGGTTTTAAAAATTGGTCATTTAAGAAACGGTACGATAGTCCTGCCCAGAAATAATCATCGGAATCATTTTTACCGGTGTACTGACGGTATTTAAAGTTGATATCGGTGCTTGACCGTCTATCACTAGTGAACATTTGATAATACACAGAGGGCTCAAACTCTACGTTCTTATTGTTTTTATTCGGAATGATTAATCCTGAATAGATTTGATAATTTAAAAGCAGATTAGGCTCAGCCCCTATAAAATCTTCAAGATCCTTGGTAAGCAAATTATTGGCGTTGAAGCTAAAATAAAAACCTTTGTTTCTATAGAGCACACCGGCATCAAAGTTATTGTTATTGTTTGACCTATCATCGGTAATATACGGATCTAAAACTTGCCCATACCCGGGTTGAAATTTCTCAATATCAAGTCTAAAACTATTGATATTATATGAAATTCCAAAGGACAAATACTGCTTTGAATAATAATCTAAGGTCAAATGGTGCGCAAAAGAAAACTTAGCTCCCTTTTGTCGGGTATGTCCGTTTTTATCATTGTACAATGTAAGCCCGACACCCGATTGATCAGCAATCCTAAAATCAGCATATAAGGATTGATTATCCGGAGCCCCCTTAATTCCCACCCATTGCGTCAAACCATTGGCCCTGATTCTGAAATTATCTCCAATACCGGCATAGGTTGGAGAAATCACAAAGGCATTATCCGCCAGATATTGTGTAAAAACAGGTAAGTGCAACTCTTGGGCTTGTCCGTAGGTTATGACTAAAAAGAGCGTATATAAGATATATTTTTTCATCTGAATAGTTTTATTTTCCCACTAGTGGGTTTTAATACCTCGAGGCTTGCCCCGAGGTTCTTGATTTGAAAGCTCATCTTCATTCTTGATATTACCTGTAAAGTGTAAAGTGACCTACAAAATCCCGATTGTCCTTGCTGTTATTTAATTTAATGATGTACCAGTAATCTCCAGTAGGAAGCTCTCTTTCTTTATATCTTCCATCCCAAGCTTGTCCTAGACGGTAGTTCCCTACTTCACGTCCATAGCGATCAAATATTTTGAACTCCATGTTTGGATAGTTGATGGCGCATCCTGGAGCCCAAGTATCTTGATTATTATCGCCATTAGGTGTGAAATAATTAGGGATACAGAGATCTATAAATTCAAAGTGCCTTGTGGCCATAGCAACACATCCACTACTATCGGTTACGGTTACGGTATATTCACCAGATTTTGTGATAATGAAGCTACTGGTACTTCCATAATCCTCACCGTTAAGCGTGAATTTGTAATCACCTGTTCCTCCTGCGGCCAGGGCTACAATTTCATTCAATCCACCATCATTTAAATCTAACAATAAAGGATTTACATGAACAATGTCAAATAGTGCTGTTTCCTGGATACAACCATCCGAATGTCTGACTTGAATAGAATAACCGGTTCCAATAACCAAATCATTAAACACATTGCTAGCCTGATAAGTTTTTCCACCATCTAATGAATAATCCAAGTCAGACAAATCGGTAATGGTAGCATCAACCGTAACTGTCACTCTATTTCCTGGCGAATTGTCATCACATAAATAGTCAACAACAGCAACCGGTTCAATTTTGACAGATTCTGGCACGGTGATGTTCCACTCAGATTCACACCCGTTACTATCACGAACAAACACAGCGTGATCTCCACCCTTCAATCCTGTAAAATCAAACTGGGATCCTGTTCCTGTCGTGTAAGGTCCATCATAACCAACTAAACTTACATCATATGGGGCTATTCCGCCAGAAACAGAAATGCTAAACATCGCGTCATTATCGCCTTGGCAAACCTCTGAGAGTATCAAATTTGGGATGATGCTCACAGGAGCAGCTGGCTCAGTTATTGTGATATTAAGGTGCTCATAGCATCCTAAAGTATCCTGAACGATAATATCATAAGTACCTGGCGCTAAATTCTCAAATACATTGCTGTCAAAAAACTGATTCAATTGTGGAGAAATCGCATATTTAATAGCACCTGAACCGCCTGTGGCAATGATTTCAATTGAACCATTATTAGCGCCATAACAGCTTACATCTATTTTTGAATAATCGACATTAAGCGGTGCAACTGGTTCGGTAATCTCTATTTTTTCTGAAATGTCCTGACAATTGCCACTATCAACTTTCACATAATAAATACCTGCAAAAAGCTCAGTAAATACACCCGGCCTGTTTTGAACCGCAGGAATAGCTTTCCCTTGAGCATCTTGTAAAGTATACACATAATTACCTAATCCACCTTGAGCGGTTGCAACAATAACACCTGTATCATCCCCTGCGCAATTGATGCTAGCATTCGTAAGATCTAGGTTTATTTGCAATTCCGGAACTGCATCAATCTTAATATCATTAGTGACTACAGCCAAACATCCATTGGTATCTCTTACATAATACTTATAAGTTCCAGGAGTTACAGCAAATGTAATAGGCGATGTAAACGCTCCTTCAATTGTTGCAAACGTGCTGGTTTTACTATAGATGTAAGATCCTGTTCCGCCTGTTGCACTCAATGTTAATGTTGCATTAGTTAAACATGTTGGCGTTGTAGCTGCCACCAAACTCGCTACTATTGGAGTTGGTTGTTTAATATCGACATTCACAGAAGTTGCACTACAGCTATACCCATCGGTTACAGTTATGGTATACGTTCCTGCGCCTAATCCTGAGAACACAGGTGACAATTGAGGGCCTGAAGAACTTGCAACCGGCGAAATCATATTCAAGGTATATGAATAATTACTGCCTTGACCGCCGGTTGGTAAATCAACCGTAATGGTCGCATTTTTATCACCAAAACAAGTTAACATGTTTATGTCTGCACTTGCTGTAACTGTAATTGGCAATGGGTTTGTTAATTCAACAGTTTTTGTAGCAATACAACCTCTACTATCTTTTACACTTATTGTATAAATTCCTGCAGATAAGTTTTTAAAATATCCGTTTGTAGAATACGGTATTGTAGTTATCATTGCTCCTGATAACTCAAATTCATAGCCTCCTGGCCATCCTCCTGTTGCAGTTGCAAAAATAGAGCCATCGTTATTACCGCTCACACAGGTAATTTCGGTATGTGTTTCAGAAATAGTCAATGCGGCACTTGGTGCTGTAATGGTAAAATTCTTATCAACCGCACAAAATGGTGAACCTGTTAAACTCGCTTTAATGGTATAAGTTCCTGAAGCTAAACCTTTGATGCTTATTGGCCCGGCATTTGGCGTTGTACCATTAGCAACGTGAACGCCTAATGCATTAACAACTGTATAACTGAAAGATCCTGCTTTGTTGGTTGGCGTTGGAAATCTATCTATAAAAGTAACGTTCACACTGCCATCAAAGCCACTGAAACAAGTCACATCAACAACAGTGTCCACAGACAAATCAAATGTATTTGGATTGTTTACATAATGAACCTTTTGCAAACTACATCCAGTCTCTTTATTTATAACTGTTATTTTATAATTTCCAATTGGCAATCCTGTAAAAATTCCTGTTGCATTAACTTGCGTAGGTACCACACCGGCAAAATCCTCTAAAGTATATTCTAAAC
>NZ_JBDSLS010000230.1:0-6897 GCF_039916245.1 Gelidibacter sp. | reverse complement strand
CCTAATCAATTGATGATTGTTGAGAACCATAAATGTCGGCGGAAATCCCGAAATCGTCACTTTCATGATCTCATCGCCTTCGTCGTCAGTGTCATCAATTATTGTAATGGTTGTTGTTACCGTATTTCCGCCGTTAGGAATTGTCAATGAAGTATTTCCAGTAAAATCTGATGTATTAAATCCATAATTGTCCAAACTTAGAGTAAACATCAAATCTTCTGTGACGCTTTGCTCCGTATTAAAGGTAATTTCGAGCGTATCGCCTTCATCATATTGGGTTCCTGAAATGGAAATTAAAATGCCATTGAGCACAATCCCAGAACCATCGTTTAATCTTCTTGGCGTAGGTATTGTTGCACTATACGTCACCAGACCATCTCCATCTACAAAACGCTGAATAGAATTCCTGTTATTGTCTGCGCCTTCATTGATCTGTTGGATATCTGGATCAAATGCCCTGAAAACTTTTAATAGACCAATAGCCTCAGGATCATTGGTACCATAAATCAACACATCCACTAACGTATCATCAACATAAGCCAAGGTGTGTTCCGGAAAATCCAAATCGTCTGCCCGATAGAGTGCCACAGCATCAGCACCATTTTGAATGACCGAAACCGGAATCAAATAGTGAGGTGTTGGCACAACAAAATTGCTTCCAATCAGCAATAATCCATTGATATCCGTTTCATAACCATCTAAATCCAACGCCAAATAACTTTTGTTACCACCGGAAACTGAACCATTGAAAAACACAAGCACATATCCGTCCAAAGGAAAATTGGGCGTTTCTGAGAGGAGTTCAACAAATTCCTTATCGTCAATACCCGGCGTATCGCAATCCAATTCATTTATAACGACTTGACTTAACGCCATACTTGAAAAGACGATAAAAAGAAAAAATGTAATGCTATATTTCACAAGAAGACCTTTTCCATAAAGATACATAACTAACTCATTCATAGGAAGTTTTAATTTTATAAGAAAATCGATTTTACAATTTATGACTCTCCAAAAAGCAAAACTAAAAGCTCTCAAGAAAGATGGAAACACTAAAACCTCGAATTTATCAGATAAAACTCGCCTTAGTATTTTGAAATCGACTAAAAAGCGCCCTGTAGAACTAACACTTTTAACATTAACTGTTCCAATAAGATTACAAAAACGAACATTAAATAAGATATGATAATACTTTACGAAACCCCAACCATCATTATAACTACAAACTAAAAGTCAATTTCATTAAAACCACTAAAACATTAGGGAGATAGTTTCTAAAACATATATATTGAAAGGACAATTGCAATTCTGTACTAAACACTAACCTTTTAAATGCTTAACTTATGATCACACTTGTCAAAATTATAATCGCTATTATTTGTTCTATTAGCTAGATGAAGAAACTAAGTAAAACTCTGTTCTAGAATGAGTTTTGGCCTTAGTTTAACCAAACCTTAGCCGTTTTAATACTATTCAGAAGTTATATTTATATATTTGTTACCGTTGCTACACATAAGTATCTACTTTACAAGAATATTATCATGAAGAAAAGCTTTTTCAAATTGTTAGCAAAAGTCAACAAAGCACTACTGCCAAGCTATTCAAAACAACAGCTTGACCTTTCAAAAGCTACAAAAACACAAATGGCCATCATTGGCTGGCGTGTGTTTGTTACCAAAAATGCCTTAGATTAAAAGCATGACTGCATCTTAATATTACCACTATATTTTCTGTTATCTTTGCAGAAAATAATCATCAATGTCATTTAAGGACTTACAACTCAACAAACCCATTTTAAAAGCGGTAGCCGAATCTGGTTACGACGTCCCTACTTTAGTTCAAGAGCAAACCATTCCATTGGTATTGGCCAAAAAAGATGTGATTGCGTCTGCACAAACAGGAACGGGTAAAACCGCTGCCTTTGCACTTCCTATTTTGCAACTTCTTTTTGATAAGCAAGATGACACTAAAAAAGGCAAAAAAATCAGAGCCTTAATTGTCAGTCCTACTCGAGAATTGGCGATTCAAATTGCCCAAAACTTTAAAACGTATAGTAAACATACCAATTTAAGAACGATGGTTATTTTTGGAGGTGCGTCTATCGAACCTCAAATTGACCTACTTAAAAAAGGTGTGGACATTGTGATTGCCACTCCAGGACGTTTACTCGATTTGCACAAACAAGATGAAATCAATTTAGATTATGTAGAAATCTTAGTTTTGGATGAAGCTGATTTGATGTTAGATATGGGCTTTATTGATGAAGTCACAAAAATTGTACGCTTGTGTCCGGAAGAGAGACAGACCTTATTATTTTCTGCAACAATTCCTTTCAAAGTCGAACAATTGGCGAACTCTATTTTAAAATCGCCAGAACGTGTGGAAGTCACACCTACCTCATCGGTTGCTAAAAACGTGAGTCAAGTGTTGTATTATGTTCCGAAACAAGACAAGATTGAATTATGCCTGCATCTTTTACGCAATACCATTACAGGAAATATCCTGATTTTTAGACGGACTAAATTCGGCGTTGAAAAATTGGAGCAAACCTTAATCAGAAATGGGTTTAAGGTGGAAAGTTTTCATGGCGACAAAACACAAACTGACCGACAATCAGCATTAAACAAATTCAAACATGGGCAAGCCAACATTCTTATTGCTACCGATGTTGCCGCAAGAGGTCTTGACATTGACGAGCTAGATGCCGTTATTAATTTTGATATTCCAAACGTACCGGAAACCTATGTGCACCGTATCGGGAGAACCGGACGTGCTGGACATTTCGGCAACTCTTATTCGCTCTGTTCTGCAGATGAAAAAGCCTATATCAAAACCATTCAGCAGCTCATTAATATCCAAATTCCTGTGGAGGACAGCCATCCTTATCCGTTAGATCCCATGGCGAAACCTATTATTCACAGCTCCAAAAAAACCGGAAGTAAGCATAAAAAAGGACGCAAAGGACAAGGATCAAAGAGCAATAAAAAACGCTGGTATTAAATATAGGAGCTTGAAGTTGGAAGCACGAAGATGGAAGCGTGAAGCATGGAGTTTGAAAACTCTTACGGAGACGCTAAGTGGCAAAGCTGGAATGGCTTTGTCTTTTACTCAAAGAAATAGATAAAATTTTCATTTTATGAATTGGATCATATTAATAATCGGTGGCTTATTTGAAGTTGGATTTGCGGCGTGCTTAGGAAAAGCAAAATATGCTACCGGAACCGCCGTAACATGGTGGTATGTAGGATTTGTAATCTGCCTAACTATTAGCATGTTGCTTTTGATAAAAGCCACTGAAACATTGCCCATTGGAACCGCATATGCCGTTTGGACTGGCATTGGCGCCATTGGAACCGTTTTGGTGGGTATCTTAATTTTTAAGGAGTCTGTAGATTTTTGGCGTGTCTTCTTTTTGGCGACTCTTATTCTTTCTATTGCGGGTTTGAAATTTGTGTCTAATTAAGCACATTTTCATTTTCTCATTTCACTTTATAATTGACGCCCCAAATAGCCCTACAATTTTCAATTTCACAAGAGCCTTTTAGCGTTTGAAAACATGAATTAGTAGTTCCTTTTTTTATTTGTTTATCAAAATATCATCGCCTTATTTTATTAGTGCTTTTTTATTAATAAATGTATCTTTAAAGTCTTGTATATTGAAAATGCATCTACAAATGAAGGAAAATCATTTTACTCGTTTGCTTCGTCCTAAGTCATGCAATTTAAATAAAAGACAACACCACCTATGAATTATAAGTTTGCTCCCATTTATTTCTTACTGTTTTTTGTGAGCATCAGCTTTTCACAAACCAAAATAAAAGATGCGCAGTCAAGTTATCCTGTCTCTTACGCTACCGTATCTTTTAACAACGGTAATGGTTTATTTGCAAATGATGAAGGCGAATTTGTTTTCACAAAAAAATTGTACCCAGATATTGACACCCTCTACATTTCGGCATTAGGTTATAAAGATCTTACAGTGGCAACCTCAAACTTGCCAAACACCATTCTGATGGACACCGAAACCAATGCTTTAGATGAAGTATTGATTACCGCAAAAATAGATCGGAAATTCAAGGAAGAGAAAGTCAAACCATATTTGGATGATGATTATTACCATTGCTGGTTACCTACGATAGAATCTGAAATTGCCGTTTATTTTTCAAATCCTGATCCGGCTTTGAAAAAGATAACCAAAGTACTTTTCCCAATTACCTTAGAATCCAAAGATTGGGAGAAGCGCAAACGTTCCAACGCTGATAAAAAACCATTTTCAACCTTATTTAAAGTCAATTTTTATAACAATGACAACGGCTTTCCTGGCAAAGAAATCATCAACCGCACCATCGTTTTTAGAGTAACGGAAAAAGATGGGGACCAATTTATTTTAGATGTGTCTGATGAAGACATCTTCATTCCTGAATCTGGAGTTTTCGTATCCTTACAGGTTTTAGGATATACCGACGACAAAGGTAAATTGTTATCTAACAAAAAATATAAAGAAATCAAATCCAACGATGGGAGTATTATAAAAATACCAACCAATTTCAGACCACTTCTTCCGTTTACTGATAAAATCCCTCAAAGCAGAACTTTTGTCAAACGTGTTTTTATTAATGGCAATCAATGGACACGATTTGAAAAGGGCAGCAATTTTCAATCGACACTTCTACAATCAGGACTCAATAACTATGGCATTGGATTAACATACAACGTCTATAAAGACTAAAATCTATGAACTACCCTTGGCACCTTTACCTCATGGCAGCAATCTATATTTTTGCAGGAATGATGCATTTCATTACGCCAAAAACCTATTTACGGATCATGCCAAGATATTTGCCTAATCATAAAGTATTGGTGAGCTTGAGCGGTGTCGCAGAAATTATGCTTGGAGTTGGATTGTGTTTTCCTTCAACAAAAAACATGGCCATTTCAGGTATTATTGCAATGTTGACCGTGTTTTTATTGGTGCATTTCTATATGCTTTCCAGTAAAAAAGCAGGTGCCGGCATTCCGCAATGGCTGCTGATCTTGCGCATTCCTTTACAATTTGGATTAATGTACTGGGCCTATTGGTATTTGCAGTTTTAATTTTTCCTATTAAAATATTATCTTAGACAACTTAATTGTATAAAACGACATGAACACTTCAAAAGCTTTACTTTATCTAATCCTGTTTATCATGGCGAGTTGCGCACAGCCTAAAGAAGAAAAAGAAATTGTTTATAGCTATGTAGAAGAACCACATTCTTATGCCAAACCAAACAATGCTTTTATTAAGCACTTGAATTTAGATATTGTGGTCGATTTTGAAAACGAAATTATCAGTGGGAAAGCGACTTATGATATTGAAAACAACAAGAGTAGGCAAATCATTTTAGATTCAAAACACCTAAATATTGAATCCGTTTTAGCAGATGGTAAAGAAACGGAGTTTTCCTTAGGAATCAATGACAAATATATGGGTCAACCGCTAACGATCAACATCAATCAAGACACCAAAGAAATTACAGTTGTTTACAAAACCACCAAAAACTCTGAAGCCGTACAATGGTTAAAACCACAACAAACGGCTGATAAATCCTCCCCTTTTCTATTCACACAGGGACAGGCTATTTTGACCAGATCTTGGATCCCTATTCAGGATAGTGCACAAATACGCATTACTTATGAGGCCAATGTTCAAGTCCCTAAGGGCTTAATGGCCGTCATGAGTGCCGAAAATCCGACGGTAAAAACTGCAGATGGCTTATATCATTTTAGAATGAATCAAGCCATTCCCCCTTATCTTATTGCTTTGGCAGTTGGCGATTTTAGTTATAAAGCTATTAGTGAACGCACGGGTGTTTACGCTGAAAAATCAATGCTCAATAAATCCTACGAAGAGTTTTCCGATATGGAAAAGATGGTTTCAGCAGCCGAGCAACTTTATGGCCCTTATGCATGGGGACAATTTGATGTGATTGTGTTGCCTCCAAGCTTTCCGTTTGGCGGTATGGAAAACCCGAGACTAACCTTTGCCACCCCTACAGTTATTGCAGGAGATAAAAGCTTAGTATCCTTGGTGGCCCATGAACTAGCACATTCTTGGTCAGGAAATTTAGTTACAAACGCCACTTGGAATGACTTTTGGCTCAATGAAGGTTTTACGGTGTATTTCGAAATGCGCATTATGGAAGCGGTTTATGGGAAAGAACGCGCAGACATGCTCGCTCTAATTAGCAGACAGGATTTGGATGATGAATTGGAAAATTTAAAAGATGCACCCAATGACACCAAACTCAAACTCGATTTGAAAGGCAGAAATCCTGATGATGCAATGAACAGTATTGCGTATGATAAAGGCTATCTTTTTTTAAGAACTTTGGAAGAAACCGTTGGTCGTGAAAAATTAGATGCCTTTTTAAAAACCTATTTTAAAGAGCACGCTTTTTCAACTATGACTACTGAGAAATTCGTCGACTATCTCAACACGAATCTTTTGAAAAAAAACAATATAAGTTTCAATACCGACGAATGGATCAACCAACCAGGAATTCCTAAAAACCAAGCCATCATTAGCTCTTATAAATTTAAAAATGTGGAGCATATCCTTCAGGAATATATTACTAGTGGTAAAATTGATAAAAAAGTAACCGAAGACTGGACACCCCAAGAATGGGTACATTTCATCAGAAATTTCCCTAGGGATATGACCGCGGATCAAATGAAATATTTAGACGATACTTTAAACCTGACCAATTCCTCAAATTCCTATATTCAAATGGTATGGTATGAACAAGCTTTAAATCATGAGTACCACGGCAATAATGTAGATGCGAAAATTGAAGAATTTTTAACCCAAGTAGGACGACGTTGGTATGTAGAAACCCTCTTTAAGGCGTTTAAAAGAAA
>NZ_JBDSLS010000229.1:0-14614 GCF_039916245.1 Gelidibacter sp. | reverse complement strand
AATAGCTGTTGTAGATGTCAGTGCTGATATCCTGTCGTTGCCCCAATAATAACGCATTAATCAAGGCTAATTCATCAGGTTTAAAGTGGTAGCGTTTTAATTGCGAATTGATATGCGTACGCAATTGCGCAGCATAACCAAAAACGGTACGTTTCTCAGATGGAATTTCTAAAAGTTGAGAATTATCGACGAAGATTTGATGATAAATATATTGCCTTTCGAGATAGGCCTTATAATCAAATTGATTGGGATTTAATGGAGCATTCAAATCTCTAAAAGACGTTGCAGCCACAAGAACATCATCGACCTTAAAGGCTTCAAAAAGACTGTCTTTTCTTATGTTTAAAAGTGCTTTTCCAGCAAGAACTTGATTGTTGATTTTGAGAATGTCAATAACATATTTCTCATAATTAACGCCAGGTTTGAGCACTTCTCTTATCCGAAAGGTAATAGTTTCTACAGTATCTTTTGTAGGATCAATATGTTGGCTGTAGTGTTGCTTAAATTGCTTTTGTTCATGTGCTTGGTAGGTTAGAATACCAATGCCGATAAAAGTCAAAACGGTGAGTATTCCGAAGGCGATTGATTTGACCAGACGCCTTTTCTCAACAATTAGTAATATGCACAGGCTACCAATGAAAATTAAGGTAATTGGTAAAATATAATCTGTGGGAAAGTTGAAATAATGCGCAAAAAGAATGCCTACAATGAGGCATAGAGTAATTTTGATGATCGCAAAATTTAGTAACTTCATAAGTCTAAGTTACTAAAAATAAGAATTATATCACACGTCGCGCTTGTACGAAGGCGAAATACCAATATTTTTCCGCAATGTTGGAAATCATTACGCCACTGCTTGTACTTGCGTGAATAAATTCAACATAGCCATCCCTGGCATCAGTGACTATGCCCACATGGTTAACCTTTCTACTGTTTTTATTGGTAGCAAAAAACAATAGATCGCCTTTAGTCACTTGTTTTAAATCCACCCAGTCGCCAGTGGTTGATAAATCTCCAGTGGATCTTGGCAAAGAAATGTTTTCACTATCGAAGGAGGTGACAACTAAACCTGAGCAATCCATGCCTTTTTTTGTGGTGCCACCATATTTGTATTTCACGCCATCAAATTTGAGTGCATAATCCACGATTTTATCTGCTTGGGGATTGTAAGCGATTGGAGCCGACTTTTTAGATCTGGAATCTATTTTTGCGGTCTTTGATTTGGTAGTCACAGTCCGTTTAGACGACCTGCAGCTGCTAAAAGTGATTACTAAAAGAAGGAGTAGGGCAATCTTTTTCATCTGTAGAAAGTTAGTTTTTTTGTAAAATATGGAATTATGGAAACTTTTAGCCCAAAACTAAGTGTTTAATTGGTATTTGCACTATATAACTCGTCTTGCTTGTATAAAGGCGTAGTTCCAATATTTTTCGGCCATGTTAGAAACGATCACGCCACTGCTCGTACTGGCATGGATAAATTCTACAATACCATCTTTAACCGTCGTCACAATTCCGACATGGCTAATGGTTCGACTATTTTTACGTGTGGCAAAAAATAATAAATCGCCTTTGCTTACTTGGTTCAGATCAATGGAATTGCCAGTACGTGCGATTTCTCGAGATACTCTTGGCAAAGAAATATTTTCGCTGTCAAAAGTGGTCACAACCAAACCAGAACAATCCATGCCTTCTTTTGTGGTACCGCCTCGTTTGTATCTGACGCCATCAAATGCAAAAGCATAATTTACAATGCGGTTGGCTTGTGTTTCAATGGCTTTTGGGATGTCGGTTATAATGTTTAAATCAATCGGTGCTAATTCTACAGGGGTTAAATCGACAATGCTCGTTTCAATGGATAAGGTAGGGTTTGCCGGTAGTTTTATTGGATCTGATTCAATTTTAGTGTTCTTTGAATTGGTTGTCACAAATGTTTTGGAGGAGTTGCAGCTGCTAAAAGTGATCAGCAAAAGAAGGAGTAGCGCGATCTTTTTCATAAGGCCAAATATAATTTTTTATACAAATAGAAACTTATTACCATATTTTGGCAATAGCAAAGTTTTTATTAAACGTTGATTGATTGCCGAAAGTATAAAATTTTTCGATAAAATTATTGTGTTTTATGCTTTTTAACGTCTTTAATAATCAATTGTGCCGTTTTTTCACTCGCACCTTTTCCTCCTAGTTGCTTTTCCAATTCAAAATATTCCATAAAAAGTTGTTCCCTTTTGTCAGATTGTAGAATGTTGTGGAGTTCCTTTTTTAGACGTTTAGTGTTGAAATCATCCTGAATTAATTCGACGACTACGGGCTTATCCATTATCAAATTTACCAAGGAGATGTATTTTAAATTGATGATGCGTTTTGCGATTTGATAGGACAACCAACTCCCTTTATAGCATACAACTTCTGGTACTTTAAACAAAGCGGTTTCCAAAGTTGCCGTTCCTGAAGTTACCAAAGCAGCTGTACTAACGCTCAATAGATCATAAGTTACATTATTGACAAAGGATACATTTTCCTTTTTGATGAAGCTGCCGTAAAATTCGTAATCCTGACTTGGTGCGCCTGCAATTACAAATTGATAGTCTTTAAAATCCTTAACGACACTTAGCATAACGGAAAGCATTTTTCTGATTTCCTGCTTTCTACTTCCTGGCAGCAGGGCGATGATTGGTTTGTCAGAAAGTTTGTGTTTGACCCTAAATTCAGTTTCGCTCACTTGCGCTCTGTCTGCAATGGCATCAATCAACGGGTGCCCAACAAACTCGACAGGATATTGATGTTTGTCTTCATAAAACGATTTTTCAAACGGCAATATGACATACATCTTGTCAACATCACGTTTGATGGCGTGAATCCTGTTTTCTTTCCAAGCCCAAATTTGAGGCGAGATATAATAATGGGTTTTATATCCTTTTTCCTTCGCCCATTTGGCAATGCGCAAATTAAATCCCGGATAGTCAATGAAAATAAGAACGTCTGGATTGTATTGTTCAATATCAGCTTTGCAAAATGCCAGATTTTTGGTGATTGCTTTTAAGTTCATGACCACTTCCAAAAAGCCCATAAAAGCCAACTCCCGATAATGTTTTACAAGAGTCGGGCTAACCGCTTGCATCAAATCGCCACCCCAAAACCTGAATTCTGCGTCCACGTCTTGTTTTTGCAATGCCTTCATGAGGTTGGCGCCATGTAAATCTCCAGAGGCTTCGCCAGCAATGATATAGTATTTCATTTTTTGTGAATTGCGGTATTAGGGTTAAAAACAGATCAGAATTAATCTGTTTTTATTACTTGTAATTTAATAAAAACGTGGCAATCGTGACGGTTATCGTTGCGAAAATAACACCTCGCGCACGATAATCGCGTTTTTGTTTGAGGAATAGGAAAAACGCAACAAGATTTAACAAGGCGCCAATACTCACTAATTTGTTGAAAAATCCCTGAGCTAACGATTGTCTGAAAACGTCAGAAATTCTTTCGCCATTTCCGAAAATAAAGATGGCAATAATGAAGCCGAAGGCATTGGCAATTAATCCTACCAAAAAACCGATAAATAGTTCTTTTTTAATCATTTAAATTCCAAGTGTTTAAATTTTGAATACAGTGATGGGCGGTCAAATCAAACTGAACAGGAACCACGGAAACATAACCATGCTCCAAAGCCCACTCATCCGTATCTTCGCCGTGATCTAAATTAACAAATTTCCCAGCCAACCAATAGTAATCACGGCCATTCGGGTTGGTACGCTTGTCAAATTCTTCTTCCCAATTGGCTTTTGCTTGACGGCATATTTTAATGCCTTTAATCGCTTCTTTAGGTAAATTAGGGATGTTTACATTCAGGACCACTCCTGTTGGCAATCCATTTTTCAATACATTTTCAGTAATGGTTTTCACAAAGCCTTTACAGGCTTCAAAGTTGGCACTCCATTTATAATCACACAGTGAAAACCCAATAGCAGGAATACCTTCAATGCCGGCTTCCAAAGCAGCACTCATGGTACCTGAATAAATGACATTAATGGAGGAGTTGGAGCCGTGGTTGATGCCTGAGACGCAAAGATCCGGTCGTCTGCCCAAAACTTGCTTAACGGCCAATTTCACGCAGTCGGCAGGGGTGCCAGAACAGCTATATTCAATGGTTCCGTCAGGATCTATTTGTACTTCTTCAACATAAAGTGTCGAGTTGACAGTAATGGCATGGCCCATTGCGCTTTGTGGACTATCGGGAGCAACGACGACAACATCGCCAATGGTTTTCATGACTTCAATTAGTGTTCTCAGCCCCGGTGCTGTAATTCCATCATCATTAGTCACTAAAATAAGTGGTCTTTTCTTCATTTTTCAAACTTAATTTAAGTCTGCTAAAATACATAAATTAGGTCTTATAACTCTAATTGAGGAGGTTTAACAAAAAATTAGTAGGCATTGGTTTTATTGGCATGGTTTTTTCTTTTACTTTAGTGAAATATAATAAGTCGCCTAATGCACTTATGCTCTAAATAATGCTATAAAACAATATGAAAGATATCATGAAAAGGAATTATAAGGTTTTGTTGTTGGCGCTGATGCTAGCGTTTGCATCGTGCAGTTTTACTAAGAAAACTTTTGACGACCCGGATAGGGATAAATTATTAATGCAGTTGATTGTCTATGTTCTTGAAGAAGGTCATTACAGTCCTAAAGACTTAAATGATGATTTTTCTGAGCAGGTTTATGCGTCGTACTTGGATCAGCTTGATCCTTTTAAACGTTATTTTTATGCTTCAGACATCAAAGAATTTGAAGCTTATAAAGATCAAATTGATGACCAGTTAAAAAGTTACGATTTGTCATTTTTTAATTTGACCCACGAGCGTTTATTGCAACGTATTGAAGAGTCTCAAATCCTGTATAAAGATGTATTGGCAAAACCTTTTGATTACAATGTAGACGAAGATATCAATACAGATTACAAGAAATTGGCCTATGTCAATTCAAAAAAGGAAATGCGTGACCGTTGGAGAACCCAACTTAAGTTTTCAACGATTGCCAATTATGACGATTTGATTTCTCAGCAGGAAAACACTATTTCCTCAAAGAATAAAGTTAAGAACATGACCGATGATGAATATCAAATGCTTGATTCAGAAATGAGGGAGCTTCCGAAATCAGATAAAACTAAAGATTCAAAAGATCCAAAGGAAATGAAATCATTATCTGAATTAGAGGCAGAGGCACGTAAAACGACTTTGAGTTCTCTAAATGAGCTTTATGACTATATCAATGAACGTAATCGTGAAGATTGGTTTGCCGTTTATTTGAATGCCATTGTTGCCGAATTTGATCCACATACATTTTACTACGCTCCGGAAGATAAAGAGCGTTTTGATGTGGCCATGTCTGGAAAATTTGAAGGTATTGGTGCAAGATTACAAAAAAAGATGGATGTTGTGACCATTATGGAAATCATCAGTGGTGGTCCAGCATGGAAACAGAATAAAATGGAGGCGGGCGACCAAATCCTTAAAGTACAGCAAGATAATGGTGAGCCTGCAGTGAGTATTGTTGGGATGCGTTTGGAAGATGCTGTGAAATTGATAAAAGGTCCTAAAGGAACAAGCGTCATCTTAACTTTGAAAAAAGTAGATGGGACTATTGAAGACTTAAAGATTGCAAGGGATATTGTAGAATTAGAAGAGGTTTATGCGAAGTCATCAACCGTTATCAAGGATAATAAAAAGTTTGGCGTCATCAACCTTCCTGGTTTTTATGTCAGTATGGATGATTACAACAAAAGAAATGCAGCTACCGACGTAAAACTTGAGATCGAACGCTTGAAAAAAGAAAACATTGAAGGATTGGTATTAGATCTTAGGAACAATGGCGGAGGATCCTTGCAAACCGTGATCGATATGGCGGGATTATTTATAAAAGAAGGTCCAATTGTACAGGTTAAAACTACGGGCGGTCAAAAAGAAGTATTGAGAGACAAAGATAAAGCGATAACTTGGGACGGTCCATTGGTGATTTTGGTGAATGAAAATTCGGCTTCGGCCTCTGAAATTTTAGCTGCCGCTATGCAAGACTACAAACGTGCTTTAGTTATTGGAAGTAAACAAACCTTTGGAAAAGGAACAGTTCAGACCGTATTGGATTTAAATCGAATGGTGAAGAATAATTCATTGGGAGATATGGGTGCATTAAAATATACCATTCAAAAATATTACAGAATTGATGGTGGGTCAACTCAATTGGAAGGCGTGAAAAGTGATGTGGTGGTTCCAGATCGCTATAGTTATATCGCTTTAGGCGAAAAGAATCAGGAAAATCCATTGCCGTATGACAGAATTGATGCTGCCAATTATACCGTTTGGAACAATAATTCAGGCTTTCAAACAGCAATCGATAACAGTTATGCTCGCATTGCGAAAAATGAGCAGCTGAAACTTATTGATGAGAATGCAAAATGGGTTAAAAAAATCAGAGATCAGGATATGTATTCACTTAAATATGATACCTATAAGACAGCGTTGAAATTAAATGAGGATGAGGCTAAGCAGTTCGAAAAGTTGGCTGACTATAAAACGAATTTAACCTTCAGCTCCTTGCCATACGAAAATGAGTTGATGGTTGCTGATAGTACTTTAAAAGAAAAGCGTGTGCGCTGGCACAAAGCGTTGAGCCAGGATGTTTATGTGGAAGAAGCACTCAATGTATTGAATGATTTAAGAGGGCCTACTGATATTAAAAAAGTAGTCAATAATGTAAAGAAGTAAAATCTTCAAACTAATAGATAATAAAAATGCTCCAAAGTTGATTCAAACTTTGGAGCATTTTTTTTATGTGTGATTGATTGTATTGTGGTATTTAATTCTTTCTCAATGCATTCATTTCATCATTTGTAGTATCAATTTGTGCGAGGACTTCATCCCGTCCAATGGCAGAGGAGGAAGAGGTAATAAAGTATTTAGGGGTTTCTTCCCATGTTTCGAGAAGCTTTTCCATATAAGCCGCAACATTGCGCTCAATGGCTTTTGGTTTTAACTTATCTGCTTTTGTAAAAATAATACAGAAGGGAATCCCACCTTCTCCCATATATTCCAAGAATTCCAAATCTATTTTTTGAGCCTCATGTCGGATGTCCACCAAAACAAAGGCTAAGGCTAATTGTTGACGTTCTTCAAAATAGTCAGTAATGAATCTCTGGAATTTCTTTTTGGATGATTTTGAAACACGAGCGTAACCATAACCTGGTAAATCGACCAAAAACCAATTTTTGTTGATTAAAAAATGATTGATAAGTTGTGTTTTTCCCGGTCTGCCCGATGTTTTCGCTAAGTTTTTATGATCGGTAAGCATGTTGATCAAGGACGATTTGCCCACATTACTACGACCTATAAAGGCGTATTCTGGCAAAATATCTTTAGGGCATTTACTCACTTCGGAGTTGCTCATTAAAAATTCGGCAGTTTTGATGATCATGATATTAGGTTTTAAACGCAAAGGGCGCAAAGATTGCGCAAAGAACGCAAAGTTTTTTGAATTTATGCTGTGGTAGGTGTATTCAGTCGGCAGTCCTCAGTCCTCAGTCCCGGTCATCCGTCATCTGTCATCCGTCATCGGTCATCTGTCATCGGTCTTGAGCTTCAACTTCAATTTCAATTTCAAAGATTCCTCTTCAAAAGCCACTCCGCAAGGATCGCGTTAAATTCGTCAGGATGCTCCATCATAGCGGCATGTCCACATTTGTCGATCCAGTGCAATTCAGAATCTGGTAAAAGTTGATGAAATTCTTCGGCAACTTCAGGAGGCGTGACAATATCATTTTTCCCCCATATAATGCATACGGGCAAATCCATCTTAGGCAAATCCTTTGACATATTATGTCGGATCGCACTTTTCGCAATGGCTAAGGTTTTGATCAGTTTATTTCGGTCATTGACAGTTTCATAAACTTCATCCACAATGTCTTTGGTCGCCACTGCAGGATCGTAAAAAACATCCTGTGCCTTTTTCTTGATCACTTCATAGTCGCCTCGTTTAGTGTAACCACCGCCCATGGCGCTTTCATACAAACCAGAACTTCCAGTAATAATGAGTGCTTTTACTTTTTCGGGGTAAAGCTTTGTATGATAGAGACCAATATGTCCACCTAAGGAATTTCCCAGCAATATAACATCGTCAAGCCCTTTGTATTCAATAAAATCATGAAGATATTTAGCAAAGCTTTTAACATTAGTCTTTAATAAAGACATAGTGTAAATAGGGAGTTCGGGAATGATGACTTTATAACCTTTATCTCCAAAGTATTTTACCACAGCATCAAAATTACTCAGTCCGCCCATTAGTCCGTGAAGAATAATAATCGGCTTGCCTTCGCCTACTTCAATATAACTGTAATTCTTTTCTTTTTTTAAGAGGTGTATCATTAATGGCTGGTAGTTATGCATAAAAAACAAATATAGTTATTTCAGCGAAATTTTATTTCTTTTTCAACATTCTTCCAAATAATACTTTCCGAAAAGTTGTTTACAACCGAAAAGTCCACTTTCTACCACTTTTTAATCCCTTCAAAAACAGGGCTTTATTTATTTTGATTTTCTTCATTTTGTCGAAAATTAAGCTCAGAATCGTAAACTTATCAACAAAAGTGGTAAATTGTGGTAAAAGGTGGTAATATTTTCAATATATTTGACTCTCGGTCGTTAGATACAAAAACAAATTCAATTGAGCTCATTAATAGGAACATACGAATGTAAAGTAGATGCAAAAGGCAGACTTATGTTGCCTTCTGCGATCAAAAAACAGTTGTTGCCTGCGCTTCAAAATGGATTTGTTCTAAAAAGAGCGGTTTTTCAACCTTGTTTAGAATTGTATCCCATGGTCGAATGGGAGGCTTTAATGCAAAAAATGAACAAACTTAATCGCTTTAAAAAGAAAAACAACGACTTCATCCGAAGGTTTACCGCAGGAGTTAAAATTGTGGAAGTTGATAGTACGGGCAGATTGCTGGTCCCTAAGGATTTGATGGTGTTTTCTGGGATTTCAAAAGATATCGTAGTGTCTTCAGCAATTAATATTGTGGAGATCTGGGATAAAGATAAATATGAACAAGCTATAGACGATGCGGCCGATGATTTTGCAGATTTGGCTGAGGAGGTTATGGGACAAGAGGATGACGAAGATGGAATATCATAATCCGGTTTTACTTATGGAGACGGTTGATGGCTTAAATGTCAAACCAGATGGGGTGTATGTTGATGTGACCTTTGGCGGCGGCGGTCATAGCCGCGAGATTTTAAGACGCTTGGGGCCGAACGGAAAGCTATTCGCTTTTGATCAGGATAAGGACGCTCTTTTAAATACGATTGATGATCCTCGTTTTACGTTGATCAATGAGAATTTTAGATTCGTTAAGCGCTTCGTGCGTTTTTATGGCGCTAAGGAAGTGGATGGGATTTTAGCCGATTTTGGCGTGTCTTCGCATCAGTTTGATGTTGCTGAACGCGGGTTTTCAACGCGCTTTGAAGCTGATTTGGATATGCGAATGAATCAGGATAGTCAGTTGACAGCATTTCATGTCATCAATAAATATGATGAAGAGCAGATTAGAGATGTTCTTTTTCAATATGGCGAATTACGCCAAGCACCAGCAATGGCAAAGTTGATCGTTGAAGAACGCGCGACAGATGAAATCAAGTCAAGCGAGCATCTAAAAGAAGTTTTGAAAAAATTTGTAAAACATAAGAATGAGCATAAAGTGTTGGCGCAAATCTATCAGGCCATTCGCATAGAAGTGAACCAAGAGATTGAAGCTTTAAAGGAATTGCTGATTCAAACGCCAGAAATGTTAAAAACAGGTGGTCGTTTAAGTTGCATTTCATACCATTCATTGGAAGATCGATTGGTAAAGCGTTTTATAAGAAATGGGATGTTTGAAGGCGAGCCAGAGCGCGATGTGTTTGGAAATTTTGAAGTGCCATTAAAAAAAGTTGGTGGATTGATTGTGCCGTCAAAAGCTGAGATAAAAGAAAACAGTAGAGCGCGAAGTGCAAAGCTTCGAATTGCTGAAAAGATATAAGTTGAATTAAATAAGATTCCTGCCTTCGCAGGAATGTGGGAATGAAAAACAATATTTATCACATATTAAGAGGTAAGTTTTTGGTCAGCGATGATTCCTTCAAAAATTGGAGAGTCATCATTTTTATTTCTGTTTTGGCTATTATCATGATTGCGAGTTCACATAGTGCCGATCAAAAAGTACATGATATAGCGCGCTTAAATAATGAAGTTAAAGAATGGCGTTCCGCATTTGTGGATGGAAGATCAAAGTTGATGCGTCTCAAAATGGAGTCTGGCATCGTTCAAAAAATGGCAGAAAAAGAGATTGCACCCTCTCCAAATCCGCCAAAAAAAATAAAAGTAAAATCAGAGAAATAAGTGGCAGACACTGAAAAGAACATATTGAACCGATTGTATTTTGTAGCAGGCATCATGTTTGTCTTTGCGCTTGCTGTGGTGTTCAAATTGCTCACTATTCAATTGGTGCAAGGTGATAAATACCGTGAATTGGCTGAAAAGCGCACGGTTAAAAATGTAACAATTCCTGCCAATCGTGGCAATGTTTACGCGTCCGATGGGAGTTTGTTGGCAACTTCAATTCCTAAGTATGACATTCGTTTTGATGCCTTGACGCCGACCACTAAAACTTTTGAGAGCTATTTGAAGCCGTTGAGTGATTCTTTGTCAAAATACACAGGAAAATCCTCAGGGTATCATGAACAAGAACTGCGAAAAGCAAGGGCAAATAAAAACAGATACTTCCTTATAGCAAGAAATATCAATTACACCGATTATACGCGCATCCGAAATTTTCCATTATTGAATCTTGGGGCATTTAGAGGTGGACTTATTGTAGAGCAAACTACAAAGCGCGAGCATCCTATGGGTGGCATTGCACAACGCTCTATCGGTTATGAACGCATCGATAAAGATGAGCACGTAGTACGAGCAGGTATTGAAGGTGCTTTTGGCGAAATGTACTTACGAGGAACTGACGGTCATAGAATGAAACAAAAAATCGGTCAAGGTCAATGGAAGCCGATTACCGATTATAATGAAATTGAGCCAAAAGATGGCTATGATGTGTACACGACCATCGATGTGAATATTCAGGACATTGCCCATCATGCTTTATTGGAACAGCTCGAAAAATATAAGGCCGATCATGGTTCTGTGATTGTTATGGAAACGAAAACGGGCGAAATCAAGGCGATCTCAAATCTTGGACGGAATGCAAATGGCCATTACTATGAGCGTTTAAATTATGCCGTTGCCGAAAGTCATGAGCCAGGTTCTACTTTTAAGATTATGGCGATAACTGCGGCTTTAGAGGATAAAGTCATTGATACCAGCGACGTTTTCGATACGCAAAAAGGCGTGTTGAGCTTTTATGGTAAAAAGGTACGCGATTCTAAACATGGCGGCTATGGTAAAATATCCCTAGCAAAAGCGATTGAAGTGTCTTCGAACACGGCCATCGTTGCAGCTATTGATAAGGCTTATAAGGATCAGCCAAGCAAATTTATTGATCGTTTGTATGCCATGAATTTGAACAGGCGTTTGGATTTAGCGCTTGTTGGAGAGCCTGAGCCAATTATTCCGGATCCTCGAATTAAAAACGGACGTTGGAGCGGTATTGCCTTGCAGTGGATGGCTTACGGTTACGGAGTTTCTTTTACACCGTTGCAAACCTTGACGTTTTATAATGCTATTGCTAATAATGGCGAAATGGTAAAGCCACAATTTTTGCGTGAAGTGCGCGAGTTTGATAAAACCATCGTGCCGTTCAAAAAAGAAGTTCTTAATCCAAGAATCTGTTCTCAGGAAACCGTGGATAAGGTTAAAAAACTATTGGAAAACGTGGTGGAGCATGGCACAGGAAAAAAGTTGTATTCGCCTAGTTTTTCTATGGCGGGAAAAACGGGAACCTGCCAAAAGGATTATGCCAATAAAGATAAGCTGAGTTATATTTCATCATTCGCTGGGTTTTTTCCTGCGGATAATCCAAAGTATTCTTGCATCGTCGTGATTCATGAGCCTGATAAAAGTGTGGGTTATTATGGTGGTGACGTGTCTGGGCCAGTGTTTAAGAAAATTGCACAAAAAATATTTACTGATACGCCGATTTCTGATGAGGTAGAAACCTTGAAATTCCAAAACGCCATCGTTAACAAGGATTTCGAAAATTATTATGACACGGCTCAAACTTATAAAACTATTATGCCCGATGTAAGAGGGATGCCAGCGATGGATGCTTTGGCGCTTTTAGAAAATATGGGTCTGAAAGTGAAAATTGAAGGTGTGGGCGTCATTAAAAAGCAATCCATTGAAAAAGGCAGCAAAATAAAACGCAATCAAGAAGTCTATTTAAATATATAATGGCACAATTAAAAGACATATTATATAAGGTTACTATCAACGCCGTTGTCGGAACGACGAGCGTAACAGTGAACGCGATAGATTTTGACTCTCGACATATCACGCAAGGAGATGTTTTTGTGGCTATTAAAGGAACTTTGACTGATGGGCATCAATATATTGACTTAGCGATTGAAAAAGGCGCGATTGTCATTGTATGTGAAGTCTTGCCAGAAAATTTACAAAGTGACATTACTTATATAGAGGTCGAAAGTGCCAGTAAGGCTTTGGCCTTTATGGCTGCTAATTATTACCATAACCCTTCAGCCAATCTAAAATTGGTTGGTGTTACTGGTACTAATGGCAAAACTACAGTGGCGACTTTGTTGTACCATTTGTTCAAAAAAGCAGGATTTAAGGTCGGTTTATTGTCTACCGTAAAAGTCATGGTGGATAGGACGGAGTATGAAGCAACTCATACCACGCCAGATTCTTTGACCATCAACCGGTATTTGAGCTTGATGAGTGACGCTGGTGTCGAATTTTGTTTTATGGAAGTGAGTTCTCATGGGATTCATCAAAACAGAACGGAAGGACTACATTTTGAAGGCGGGATTTTTACAAATCTGACGCATGATCATTTGGACTATCACAACACCTTTGCAGAATATAGAGATGTCAAAAAATCATTCTTTGACAACTTGCCCAAAGATGCTTTTGCATTGGTCAATATTGATGATAAGAACGGCTTGGTCATGTTGCAAAATACCAAGGCAAAAAAATACACTTACGCTTTAAAAACCTATGCCGATTATAAAGCGCAGATTCTAGAAAATCAATTTACGGGTCTGTTGCTAAAAATTAATAATAATGAAGTTTGGACGCGCTTAATTGGCGATTTTAACGCGTATAATATTTTAGCTATTTACGCTGCCGCAGAATTGTTAGGGCTTGAAAAAGTCGAGAATTTGCGTTTGATAAGCGAGTTGGAAAGTGTTTCAGGGCGTTTTCAGTATTTTATTTCTGACGAAAAAATAACGGCTATTGTAGATTATGCACATACGCCAGATGCTTTGCAGAATGTATTGGAAACCATCAACAGTATCCGTACTAAAAATGAAGAATTAATTACGGTCGTTGGTTGTGGTGGCGATCGCGATAAAACCAAACGTCCTAAAATGGGGCATATCGCATCTGCTTTAAGCACAAAAGTCATCTTTACAAGTGACAATCCGAGAAGCGAAGTTCCTGAAACGATTATAGAAGACATTGAAAAAGGCGTAGAACCTCAAAATTTCAAAAAAACCGTTTCGATTACCGATAGAAAACAAGCGATTAAAACCGCTTGCCAAATGGCGCAACCCAATGATATCATCCTCATCGCCGGAAAAGGCCACGAAACCTATCAGGAAGTTAAAGGTGTAAAAAGTGACTTTGATGACTATAAGATCGTGCAGGATTTTTTAAAACAGCTGGGAAAATGAGAAGCTTGAAGCTCGGAGAATTAGAAGTACTAATAAATAATAGTAATAAATAATAATAATTGCAATAACGAATAACGAATAACGAATAACGAAGTTCAGTTTAATCAACAATCAACAATCAACAATCAACAATCAACAATCACTATCTAGATGCTCTATTACCTCTTTGAATATTTAAAACAACACTTTGATTTTCCCGGATCTTCCCTATTCGGATTTATCTCTTTTAGGGCGGCCATGGCGATTATCACGTCGTTGCTTATTTCAACAATTTACGGTAAGCGCATTATTGGGTTTTTACAAAGGCAACAAGTAGGAGAATCCATTAGAGATTTAGGATTGGAAGGACAGGTTGAAAAGGCTGGAACGCCAACTATGGGTGGGATTATCATCATCATTGCCACCTTGATTCCTGTGTTATTGTTTGCCAAAATTGATAATATCTATATCATACTTTTGATCGTGACTACCATTTGGATGGGTGCTATCGGGTTTTTGGATGATTATATAAAAAAGTTTAAAAAAGACAAAGAAGGTTTAAAGGGGCGATTTAAAGTTTTAGGACAAGTTGGTTTGGGAATTATTGTGGGTGCCACTTTGTATTTCAACCAAAATGTGACCATTAAGGAGAAATTGCCAATTGCCCAACAAAGGGAGGTTTTGGCAGCAAATCCAAATGTGGAAGCCTCCAAATTGTTTAAAGCTGAAGAGAAATCAACTAAAAC
>NZ_JBDSLS010000228.1:0-4069 GCF_039916245.1 Gelidibacter sp. | reverse complement strand
AAAAGTTACTGATTTACGGGCTGCACTCAACAATAACAGCGTCAACGCTAATTTACGCTTGGATTATCCAAAGCTATCTGCGCTGATTGAATCTCCAGAAAAATCGAAGGTTGACCTTAATATTCCAACATTTGAAGTCTCTTTAAAAGATGTGTTCCTGATTCAACCGCAACTGAAAAAAAACCCATACCTCAACACTTTAAGCAAACACTTACTGACGGGGAACGCCAAAGGGAACGGCTATCTGTCTGACATCAATATCGATCACATGAAGGCCAATTGGGGAAACACACACATTTCGGCCAATGGAAAACTTCAAAATGTAACCAATCCTAATAATTTAAAATTCAACATTCCAAGTTTCTCGGCGATTACAAAACGCTCTGACATCATTCAATTTGTAGATGAAAAAAAACTGGGCGTTAGTTTGCCGGAAGATGTCAAATTAGTCGGAAACCTGAAAGGAAATCCCAACGACATTTCTGCTAACGCTACCTTGACCACCACGCAAGGTGCGGCTTCTGTTGCTGGCTATTTTAAAAACGGAAAAACCATGGAGTTTGATGCCGATCTTTCCATTGATGCTTATAAACTGAACGAATTGCTGAAAAACGAACACTTGGGCACTTTAAGTTTAAATGTAAAAGCCAACGGAAAAGGTCATAACATCAACGATCTGGACGCCAATGTCGAAGCCACTATTTCGAGTTTTAAATACAATAATTACGACATCAAGGATTTAAAATTGGTCGGCGATATCAAAAATGGACGTGGTAAAGTCACTTCTAAATATAAAGATTACAATCTGGACATGGATTTATACGGCACAGTCGTTTTAGACTCTATAGCACCCGAAGCCACCCTCGAACTTAATATTATTGGCGCCGATTTGCAGGCTTTAGGACTCATGGATCGTGAGGTTAAAACAGCTATGAAAATCTATGTCGATTTTAAAGGAAATGCAACAGATTATGATGTGGCTGCTATTGTCGATAATGGCGTTATGGTATATGACAACAAATCTTATTTGACCGGCGATTTAAATGCCCTAGCGCATGTGACTAAGGACACAACGTCGGTTTCCATTAAAAACAAATTGGTGGATGTTTTGCTTGAATCCAACACCGATCCGCAAACTTTTGTCAAATCCGTAAAACGTCATTTGTTCAGCTATTTCTATCATGATGAAAAAGTGCCCGATAGCATTACCCATCCGGTCAATTTAAAACTTAGAGGTAAAATCATTCAGGCCCCTATTTTAAATCAAGTGTTTTTGGTCAATGTCAAAGATTTGGACACCGTTAAGATTGCTGTCGATTTTAACGAAATAGAGCGAAAACTGAAAGCTAATATTACGGCGCCACATATTAATTATAGTGGTTATGAGCTGGACAGTCTTGCCTTCTCGATGGATACCGATCAGGATAAATTTATTTTTGATCTAGGCTTCAACAGAATTAAAGCAGGCCCATTCGATATTCCAAAAACAAAACTCACAGGAGACCAATCCAATAATGAACTCTCTTTAGCATTCACTGCGTATCATAAAAAGGAGATCCTGACACAAATTACCAGTAAAATCACGGGCGACAGGAAGCAATTGCGCTTTCATGTAATTCCTGAAGATTTGATTTTAAATAAAACACCTTGGTTTGCGCCAGAAGACAATGAAATCCTGATTGGCGAAAAGAAGATGGTCTTTAATGATTTCCTTTTTAGTCATGACAACCAGTCTTTTGAAATTACGGATAAACTTGCTTCTATGTCGACAGAACATATTGCGGTGCATTTTCAAAATTTCAAGCTGAGCGAATTCTTAAATTACCTTAATCCCGATAAAGATTTGGCTACCGGAAATCTGAATGGCGACTTCATTTTGGAATATCCTTTTACCAATACTGGTATTATTGCCGATTTAGATGTTTCGAAATTGAGCTTCATGCAAGTTGATCTGGGAAATTTGAGCCTTGATGCGAAATCACTCGGAAATAACAGTTATGATTTTAATGTCGATATGAACGGCGGCGAAATTGATCTGGATTTCAAGGGCGATTATGTAGCAATTCCAGGTGGAGCCAAACTCAATTTGAATTTGGACATCAATAAATTCAACATGAAAGCACTAACCGGATTCTCACAAGGCGAACTCACAGAGACCGACGGCAGCTTTTCAGGGAAATTTAAATTGAACGGTACCCTCGCCGAACCAAAATATGAAGGCTCTCTGAATTTTAATAATGCCGATTTCAAGATAAAGAAGTTCAATGCAGGATTCAAACTTGCTGATGAAACCATAAATATCGACAACGTTGGCATGTCTATGGATAATTTCACCATTAGGGACGAAAATAAAAACACCTTGGTTGTTACTGGTAAAATAGGCCAGAAATCCTTTATCAACCCAACCTTTGATCTAAAAATTAAAGCCGATAAATTTCAAGTGCTCAATGCCACAAAAGAGGATAACGAATATCTTTTCGGAAAAGTGAGCTTTGATGCCGATGCTCAAATTACTGGCGATTTACAAATCCCTAAAATTGTCATCAAAGCAACCGTCGGTTCAGACACCAATGTTACCTACGTATTACATTCTGCCGCCGTAAATATTGAAGAACGTGACGGCGTGGTTGTTTTCGTAAATCGCGAAGATCCAGATGCGATTTTAACCAGAACAGAAGGAAAAACAGCCACCATTACCGGATTTGACATGAATGCTTTATTGAAGATTGGAAAAGATGCGACGGTGACCATCGTAATCGACGAGTCCACTGGTGATAATTTTAAAGTATCTGGAGCAGGAGATTTAAACTTCAACATGAAACCTAATGGCAATATGTCTCTTGCGGGTGTTTACGAAGTGTCGAGTGGCCATTATGAGATGAACCTTTACAATATTGTTAACCGAAAATTCAATCTTGTTCCAGGCAGTCGCGTAACCTGGTCTGGCGATCCATTTGATGCCAAGTTGGACGTCAAGGCGCTTTATGAGGTCAAAACATCAGCCTCTGCCTTGATGGCGCCTACAACGTCTGGCTTGGATGATGCCTCCAAAGGAAAATACCGTCAGGTGCTCCCATTTTATGTCTATCTCAATATTGATGGACAATTGATGGCACCAAAAATAGCCTTCAGTCTGGACATGCCATCCGATGACCAAGGCGCTGTTAGCGGACAAGTATATGGCCGAGTGCAACAGCTTAACCAACAGGAAGACGAACTGAACAGACAGGTGTTTTCGTTATTGGTATTGAATCGTTTTTATCCTGATCCAGGAAGTGATGGTAGCGCAGGTGGCGTGGCATCCATAGCAAGAGACAACCTAAATGACGCCGTTTCTGACCAGCTTAACATGTTTTCTGATAAACTATTGGGCAACAGCGGTTTCGAACTTAATTTTGGCTTGGACAGTTTTACAGATTACCAAGGAAGCAGCCCACAAGATCGCACCCAATTAGATGTTGCTGCAAAGAAAAAACTTTTCAATGATCGATTAATTGTAAGCGTAGGGAGTGAAGTTGATGTTCAAGGCAGCAGCCCCTCAGGCCAAGACACCCCAATTATTGGTAATGTCAGCATTGAATATCTTTTAACAGAAAATGGCCGCTACAGAATCAGAGGTTTTCATAAAAATGAATATGAAAATGTCATTGACGGACAGACTGTAGTGAGTGGAATTGCATTGATATTTACTCAGGAATTTAATAAATTTAAAGAGCTTTGGGAAGGATTATCAAAAGGAACAACCACAACTGAAAAAGAAGAAAAAGCAAAGTTAAAGGCCAAAAAGAAAACTCAAAAGGCAGAAGAAAAAAGCACTACGGATAGCTTGGAGAAAGAGAATAAGCAATAACGAACGCCTCGTTCCATCAAAAAAGCAATCCGATAGCAAACGTAAAAACATTGAATTTGAAACGACATCTAAAATACATCCCTATTCTCCTTTTCATTTTTGGAAGCTTCTACTCATGCAGTATCTCCAAATATATTCCTGAAGGCGAACGTTTATACTCAGGCGCAAAGTTAAAAATTGAATCAGATTCCATTATCAAATATGAAGACCGTTTAAAAG
>NZ_JBDSLS010000227.1:0-16050 GCF_039916245.1 Gelidibacter sp. | reverse complement strand
GAGGGTAAACAACAAGAACCAAAGCTTATAATACGGCTAACAATATTGATAAAAGGATCTTGATAATCGGACGTAACCTGACTAACTTAGGTGTTTTTAGAAAGTATATCCAAACTTATATTGGGGGGCATTCGGGCATTAATAAAGACATCACGATTATGGGCCGACAATTGGTACAAACTACACAATTCATTCCATTGGATATCTATGCTTTCAGCAGCGATAAACGTTGGGTGAATTATGAATATATCATGTCTGATTTCTTTGATCATGTCCTTTCGTCCATTAGCTATTTTATTTGGAACTTTTTGAATTGACACCAACCATTTTTGACGCTTCCAAAAATTAAGTCATAAAAAAAAGCAGCCTTATTTTTATAAATAAGACTGCCGAAATTATCTTGAAATAGCAAGTTATTAATTACCTGCTTTTTCCTTTGCTTCTTTTTTCATTTGGTCATTAGCAATAATAGCTAACTCCACACGTCTATTTTTTGCTCTTCCTTCAACGGTTGAGTTATCATATTTAGGCTGATTTGGGCCGTACCAGTTGGTGGTAAAACGACCAGATGAAATGCCCTGCCCAGATAAATAAGACGTTACTGCTTGCGCACGTTGTTTAGAAAGTGTCATGTTAAAATCAGCTGGACCTGTACTATCTGTATGACCTTCCACTAAGATATTAGTATCTGGATATTCTTTAAAAATACCTGCTAATTTAGCTAGCGTTGAAGCAGATGCACTGTTGATATTGTATTTATTGGTAGCAAAGTACACCCCACTACTTTCATCAAAAACAACATTTATTCCTTCTCCAACACGCTCCACTTGGGCTCCTGGGATTACTTCCTCAATACGTTCAGCCTGTCTGTCCATGCGGTCGCCAATATAATTACCAGCAACTCCACCTACAACAGCTCCAATAATAGCGCCTAAGGCTGAATTATTTTTACTTCCAACGTTATTGCCTATAATGCCACCGATTACGGCGCCACCACCAGCACCGATAACGGTTCCTTTTTGTTTGTTGTTAGCATTTCTTGTGGCATCGCAACTCACTAATGCACATACCATAAATAATAGAGCTATTGTTTTTATCGTGTTTTTCATAATTCAAGTTTTATAAAGTTGTTCTTGTAAAGTTTAAGTTGATATTAAAGGGTTTGCCTTCAAATTGAATAGTTTGGGTGATTTGCATGGTGTTATCATTCAAGTATCTCAAATTCATTCGGAATCCTGTATTTTTATCGAGATCCTTTTTCTTTGCATCCGTAAATTTCATGGTAAAATCAAAATTACCTGAATTTTTACCCATTTCATTTGCCGCCCATCTAAAGTTTCTTACGCCAGTTGAACAGTCAGAATTTGTAATATTATAGGTGCCGGTGCTGTTATTGGACCTAAAAAACCATTGGCTATCTGTAAAACAGGATGCTGTGGCATCATTAAATAATTGTGTGTTAAATTTCCCTTGTGCGTCATAAGTTACAGAATTGAGTACCCAATTGCCGTCAACTGTTTTTCTTGCAGATTTTTCAACCTTTGAGAGTGAGCAGGATACAAATAGCGTGGCTATAAGTAGTATTATTCCTAATTTTTTCATTGTGATAAGTGTTAAATTGGTTTATACAAAGATACGATTCTTACTACAGAATGGTTGTTAACGGTTTCCCATAATTTGTAAGAAATTATAAATTAAAAGTTATTATTTTAGTCTATCTTTAACATACTCAATGGTTGTTTTTCCATGTGCTGCGGGCTTTCCGTCCTCTCCTAAATTGACCATAATAATATTATCCACCGTTAGAATAGTCTCTCGAGTCATCATATTTCGTGCTTCACACTTGAGAATCAATGAGGTGTGTCCAAACTTGACAACTTCCATTCCTATTTCAATAATGTCACCTTGTTTGGCTGAGCTCATAAAGTTGATTTCAGAAATATATTTGGTAACAATCTTTGAGTTTTCGACTTGTATTACAGTATATAAAGCCGCTTCTTCGTCGATCCAAGCTAAAAGTCGGCCTCCAAATAATGTTCCGTTTGGATTTAAATCTTCCGGTTTCACCCATTTTCGGGTATGAAATCTCATCATAAATTTTGTTTTTTTAAGTTGGTTAAAATAATTCAGGAGCGTAATCTTTGTTCGGAATTTTCAAATCCGTTTTCAATTCCGCATTTAGTTTTTTTATAAAATAGGACGCCAATAGTGGTGATTCCATTTCAATATTTTGATGCACAAAGAAATTAATTTCCTTAATTCCTTGTTGCTGCCATTCTTTAAGACGCTCGACCCATTGGTCTAATCTGTTATAATCGCTCTCATGGTTAGCGCCAACAAATCTTATAAATCCAGTACCATTGGTTAAGCGCACGTGCATTAAATCCCGTCTTCCAGCGGTATCCACAATGACGTTTGAAATGTTATGGGATTCCAATAAATCATATAACCTTTCCGCTATAACCATATCATTATACCAATCCGTATGGCGAAACTCAATGGCGAGTGGGATATCTATTGGCCATGCTTTTACGAAAGCTTCCACTTTATCCAAATCCTTGGGCGCAAAATTAATGTGCATTTGCAGGAATATCGTTCCTAATTTTTCTTTGAGCTGAACGGCATTGTTCAGGTAATCATCCACTACCTTTTCCACCGCATGCAACCGTTTCCAATGACTAATTTCCTGAAATAGTTTCGGGAAAAACTTGAATCCAGGAGGTGTTTTTTCATACCAAGTATTAAATGTATCTGGCGAAAAAATACGGTAAAAAGTAGCATTGAGTTCTATGGCATTAAACTGTTGGGAATAATAAGTCAATTCATCTTTAGTTCCCTTTGGATAAAAGCCTTTTAAATCAGCCTTGCTCCATTTGGCGCAACCGACGTAAACTTCTATTTGATTGTTGTTTTTATAATGACTCAAAACACCTGCAGTATCCTGATGGTCAAGCGGTAGCGTAAAGTCGATTTCCTGAGGATTATCAACACTTCCAAATTTCATAATCTTAAGTTTTGAACTTGAAATCAAAGGTACTTCAATCCCATCAAAATTCATTTATAAAAGAATTCAAACCTTCGATAAAGACATCAACAAAACGCATTTGTTGATAAAAAAGTTAACAACATCTCTTCGGATTGCCTTATAAGAAATTCATTATGCTTAATTTTAAGAAAATATGACGCTATGAAAACTAGAACCCATGTTTTGCTTCGCATCAGACCTGCACTCTCTAACGCAAGAATATACGATGCCATGAGTAGTGAAGAGCGTTTTCAAAACACCACTTTACGTCCCATATTGATGCTTCAAAATGACCTTCTGATTGAAGTTTTTAAAAATTATATTGCAAAGCATAAAAATGTCTTTTATGGGCTATCTTTGCCGAAACAATTGGACTATATAGAAAACGTTATCCATAAGGATATGAAGTTCAGAAACTCAATTAAAGGAATGATCATTGGTCAATTTACCGTTGAGGAGTACGTTATTTATATTGAATATTTATCGGCCTTAAACAAGCGCATGATGAATCTGGTGAGAGAACGTTTTATTAGTCATATCCAACTATTTGAGCCACACATGGCAAAAGTTATATGAAAATAAAAAGTGATGTTTTGCAAGCTTGTTATGACTACGCCAATAAGCGCATTGCCAACTATAAAAATGAAATCGAAACCATTAAAGAATCCATTGAAAGCAATGACAAAAGCGGCGATGATGATGACGATTCTGGAAATGGAAAACTCTTTAATGATCTAGAGAAAAACTCGCAACATCTCACAGATGCCCAAAAAATGTTGGATAGCTTAAAAGCAATCAGTCCGAAAATGGTTTCTGAAACCATAGTATTGGGGAGTTTGGTAAAAACAACCTCAAATAACTTTTTCATCTCTATTAGTGCTGGGAAGATTGACCTCGATGAGATGAGTGTTTTTGCCATTTCATTAGGCTCTCCGATTGGCTTGCTTCTTAAAAACAAATCCAAAGGAGATCAGGTGGAGTTTAACGGCAACACCTTTACCATTACCGAAGTTATATAAGCGGTTCGCCATTAATATTGGTCGTCAATACGCTGCTCATATAATTAAAATAAGGCCTGACCGCTTTAAACGATGTGTTGACCTCTTCTAAAAAACCTGGCAAGGCTACTTGTTGATCGGAATACTTTCTCGTAAATACAAACTGCTTTTTGCGGATTAAATCAATGGCTTTGTGTTCCTTATCAAAGCCTTTTGGTGCTGTTTTTAACTCATCACCCGCAAATTCGCCCCAAATGGTTTTGAATTTTTTCTCATTAATGATGGAACGAATCTCATCATCATACATTTCAAATTCTTTTCTGATTCTCAATAAATCGTCTTTGGAAGGATCCCAAAATCCAACCGCAATGAACGATTCATTATTGGGCTGGATGTGCAAATAATAACCACCTCTCAACTCGGGTTTCCTTCTGCTGAAAGAGCCACTAAAATGAGTTTTATAAGGCGCTTTGTTTTTTGAAAAGCGGACGTCTCTATATATTCGAAACATCTTTACGCGATCCACATCATCATGCACTTTCAAAGCATCAAACACCGTGTTGAAGCACTTTTTAGCCTCCGCTTCAAGTTCTTTAAATTCACTTTTATGGTCGTTGAACCAATCTCTATCATTATTTTCTTTCAGCAGTTTGAGAAATTCCAATAAGTCATTGGAGAATGCATTTGTTTCGGGCATATTCATGTGTTTTTTCAAGTTTTAAAGGTACAAAAAAGCTCAGCAGACTCGCGTATATCATTAGGAAGGATAAGGCGATGAAATGCACTTAAAAAGAGTTTCGACTTCTAATAACGTCCGGAGGTTCGTTTAGTCCAAGCATCGAGCATCCAGCTCGATTTTTCTAAATCTCTGATGTATGACCCCATTAAATCATTGGTGCCTTCATCTTTGGCGGCAACGGCCTTTTCGATAACTTTTGACAATTGTCTTAGAATGATTTTATGGTCATTTAAAAGCTCCGTAATCATCTCAATGTCCGATTGCATTGGAGAAACTTCCTTAAGAGAGGATATCTTTAGACAATCTTCCAAATTGCTCATTGGATGAAAGCGCAACGTTAGAATGCGTTCGGCAATGTCATCAATTTTGACACGCGCATCGTTATAAAGGTCTTCAAATTTAACATGAAGGTCAAAAAAGTTTTTCCCCAATATATTCCAATGGAAATTTCTTAGTTTTTGATAATAAATATGATAATCAGCCAATAGTGTATTGAGTTCAATAACTATTGGAAGTAGTTTTTCGTCTTTAATATTTAAGTAGCTCATGGTCGTATATTTTAAGAATTCTTCACTGATATCCTTTTAATATACGTTTAAATTAAAAAGCTTAGGATCTGGTTAACAGATTTTAACGTGATTTAAATTTTATTAACGTAAATCATGTTAAAGCCATTTCTTTCTTTTAAAATAAATTAACATCATCAAAAAGATGAAAACCATGATACCCATAAGGATGAAATAACTGTGTTTATAATGTAATTCTGGCATGTTGTCAAAATTCATCCCATAAATCCCGGCAATGAAGGTTAAGGGTATAAAAACCGTGGCAATAATGGTCAGCAGTTTCATGACTTCATTCATTTTATTGCTGATGATGCTCATATACATATCCAACAAACCCCAAACCATTTCCCGATACATTTCAATACTTTCATTGACCTGTACGATATGATCGTATAAATCCCTTAAAAAATTGTGTGTTTTTTCGTCAATAATATGATGTTCCATTTTATCAAGATGGCTAATAACCTCCCGTAATGGAAATACTGAGCGTCTAATCTTCAAGACTTCACGTTTTAGACTTTGGATGGTTGTCGCTGTTTCGTTATTATCAGAATTACCCTCAAAAACCCGGTCTTCAATGTCTTCAATTTTATCTCCGAAGGCCTCAATAACGGTTATATAGTGATCGACTACAGCATCAATAATGGCATACATCAAGTAATCAGGTCCCAAACTACGTACGCGACCTTTTCCAGAATAAATACGCGCTCTCAAATCATTAAAAACATCGCCATCAGCTTCCTGAAAAGTCAATAGATAATCTTCTCCCACAACCATACTGACTTGTTCATAAACAAGCTCTTCATTTTTTAAATAGAGCATCTTTAGAATAACAAACAAATAATCCTCAAATTCATCGATTTTAGGACGGTGCGTGGTATTTACAATATCCTCTAAAGTCAAAGGATGTAAACCATAATTATTGCCTAATTTCTCAATTTCTGAAGTATTATTCAGTCCGTTGATATTAATCCAGGTGACATGCTGAGTGCCCTTAAAATGTAAAGCTTCCTCTACATTTTGAGTTTCTATGGTAGTGTAAGCCTCTTTGTTATAATTAATAATATCAATAGCAGTTACGGCATTTTGCTTTTTACCTCTATAGTAAACTGAACCGGGGGAACGGTTAACAGTTTGGTAAGATTTTTTTTTCTTTTTAGATTTCATTTGTGAATGCGAGTGGTCAAGATGGGTTTAAAAGTAGAAAAACTTTTCCTTATAGTATAGCTCAATTTATGAATATAAAATTACTATCGATTTAAGCGCTGCCAGACTTAAAAATCATTTATATTTGAATAATTGAATTTAGGCTTGCTTTTTGATATTATTTTGTCTAATATGCAAGTTAATTTTTTACAAACAGTTAATTAAAATGGGAAGACCACCTACAAGACCGATCAAATTTAGAGACGGCTTCTATATAGAAATAAGAAATAAAGGAAAAACTACTGGAATTAAAATCCATAGAGACACTAAGGAACACATGATGCGTACTATTAAAGAGTATGAATTGACAAAGGAAGTGATCATTTTGGGTGAATCTAAAAACGGAAAATGGGTAAATAAAAACCCTATACTTCATGTGGTCGAAGAAGAATAAAACCTCCTTTTCATCAACCTTCTTAAAAAATATTACTACTTCTAAATAAAAAATTCATAAATTGTTGTGTTTTTAATTAAAAACCAATGATTTATGAATTTTTCTTCTTCAAATAATCCTCCAGTTTATTTTTGGGTCACTGGCCTTACTGCATTGGTTTGGAATATATTTGCTGTTTACAGCTATGTCCTGCAGGATTATTCAAAC
Organism: Gelidibacter sp.; assembly: GCF_039916245.1. Taxonomy (GTDB): domain Bacteria; phylum Bacteroidota; class Bacteroidia; order Flavobacteriales; family Flavobacteriaceae; genus Gelidibacter. Next base: position 8,915 of record NZ_JBDSLS010000227.1, on the reverse strand, counting down.
TCAGGGCAATTTAATGAACTTTCTGACGCTGATCAAATCTTAGCAGATGATTTTCCAGCGTGGTATATTTCTGCATTTGCCATTGCTGTGTTTGCAGGATTGTTGGGCGCTATTTTCTTATTATTTCGTAAACGTTGGGCATACTATGTTTTCATCATCGCTCTCATTTCTACAGGGATTCAACAGTTTTATGTGTTGACGGTAGTAAATCCGAGAGATATTTTTTTAAGTTTGAGCGCTCTAGTCATTTGTGTTTTCCTTGTTTGGTTTTCAAGGCTGGCAATAGGAAGAGAGTGGCTGAATTGATGCTTTTCTTAAAGCTAAAGTTATTCTACGGACTCAAATTCCACCGTATTTAAAATCAATCCAGAAGCAGGTGCAATATAATTCATCACTTCTGTACTTTCTGGCTGGAGGCTTTCAACAATATAATCTAAGGTAATTTGGTTTTTACCTAATTTAACGAGAGTTCCCATCATCGTCCTAATTTGATTATAACCAAAACCTTCTCCCCTGACCGTTAGCAAATACGATTGCTTCGGAAAGAAACTTGCACTGATCATTTCATTTTCTGTCAAATTGCATGAGGCGACCGCTCGTGTATACAATCCGTTTTCTGAAATATTTGAACAGTAGCCTTTAAAATTATGGGTGCCTTCAAAAAGTTTGGCGCCTTTGGTCATTAACTCAATATCTAAGGCATCTCTAAAGGTGGTCATGAGGGAAGCACAAAACGGATGCGATTTTTGACCGTGAGCAAACACGTACACATATTCCTTCATCTTGGCGTCATGAATGACATTAAAACCCTTATCAACTTCCTGCATGGACAATGCTCTAACATCTTGTGGCAAATAATAATTAAACTGCTCCAAAAATGCATCAAAATCCAAAATAGGTTCTTCCATGAATAGCTCGAACGCAGTGTTATTAGCAGAAACCATGGCATCGGTTCTACCTACGGCAAGGGTTTTAAATTTTTTAGTCTTGTCAAAAACGAAGTTTAAAGTTTTATCAATTGCCAAATGCAAGGTTCTGAGATTCGGCTGCTTTTGCCAACCATGATAACGAAACCCCAAATATTGGATTTTTATGAGGTAAAAAAAGTTTTGATTCATGGCGTCAAAGTTATAGACAATATAATCAATTTAAGAATTTGACAGAAAGCATCTTCACATTTATACTAAGTTGAAATTGAAATCCAAATTGAAGTTGAAATTGAAGCTAGGCTGTCAGGAAACAAGGAATACAATTATTTCTTCTCTCGATTCTTAAGAACAGTTTCAATATCGGATAGTTTAAATCCTTTGGCTTGTAGCAACATTAAATAATGAAAGAGCAAATCGGCACTTTCATTTAAAAACAGGTCGTCATTATCGTCCTTAGCTTCAATAACCACTTCAACAGCTTCCTCGCCCACTTTTTGAGCCAGTTTATTGATCCCTTTTGCAAAAAGCGACGCTACATACGAATCTTCTGGTTTTGAATTGGTGCGGCGCTCTTCAATGGTTTGCTCTAATTTGGAAAGAAATCCGAAGTTTGAAATGTTATTTTCATTCCAACAGGTATCTGATCCTTTATGACAGGTTGGACCTTCTGGATGTGCTTGAATCAATAAGCTGTCATTGTCGCAATCTACTTTTAGGTCGACCACATTTAGAAAATTCCCGCTTTCTTCGCCTTTAGTCCATAAACGTTGTTTACTGCGACTGTAAAAAGTCACTTTTCCGATTTCTTGAGTTTTGTTAAAAGCTTCTTCATTCATATAGCCTAACATCAAGACGTTTTTGGTAATTGCATCTTGAATGATGGCAGGAATTAGGTTGTCGGAGTTATATTTTAAGTTCATATGGTTTATTTTTTTACCACGAATTCACGAATGATTTTCTAAATGCAATTCTAATGTGCATCCGAATTTATGCGTATTAGTTTATGGGATTTTTTTATAGTCTTACTTCTATATTATTTTTCTTCAAGGCTTCCTTCAAGTCTTTGATTTCAATTTCGCCAAAATGAAATACACTTGCAGCCAATGCGGCATCTGATTTTCCTTTTTGGAAGGTATCGACAAAATGCTGAATAGTCCCTGCGCCTCCCGAGGCAATTATTGGAATATTCAATGCGGTTGATAATTTAGCTAATGCTTCATTCGCAAAACCATCTTTAGTGCCATCATGATCCATGGAAGTAAACAGTATTTCGCCAGCACCACGCGTTTCAACTTCCTTGGCCCAAGCAAACAGATTCAAATCTGTTGCAATACTGCCACCTGCTAAATGAACGATCCATTCGCCATCAATTTGTTTTGCATCGATGGCCACAACCACACATTGACTTCCAAATTTATCAGCCAATTCATTGATAAGTTCTGGTCGTTTTATGGCGGAAGAATTAATAGATACTTTATCGGCTCCCGATTTTAACAATACATCCACATCTTCTATTGATGAAATTCCACCGCCAACCGTAAAGGGAATATTGACTTGTTCGGCCACTTTCATGACCATCTCCAAAGTCGTTTTTCGTCCTTCCAAAGTTGCTGAAATGTCAAGAAACACTAATTCGTCTGCCCCTTTTTCCGCGTATCGTTTTGCCAATTCAACAGGATCTCCCGCATCAATCAGATTCACGAAATTGACACCTTTTACAGTGCGTCCATCTTTTATGTCCAAACAAGGAATAATTCGTTTTGTAAGCATGTTTTTTCTGCCAACGCAGGGGTTTTAATTAATATTTTAGAAAAAGCGTTCCAAATCCTGTAAACTAATTCTGTTCTCATAAATGGCTTTTCCGATGATGACGCCTTCACAGCCCAATTCTTTCAATTTCGGCAATTCGTCAATATGTGAAATGCCACCAGAAGCAATCAGTTTTATAGATTGACCGGAACTGCTGTTTGAACATTCGGCAATAATATTGCGATAGAGATCAAATGACGGTCCTTCCAACATGCCATCCTTGGCGATATCAGTACACACCACATATTGAACCTTCTGTCGTTGATAATTTTTGATGAACGGAATGACCTCCAAGGTACTTTCCTCCTGCCAACCGCTTATGGCAATTTTGCCATTGTTGCAATCGGCACCCAAAATAATTTTTGCTGATCCGTATTTTTCAATCCACGACTCAAAAGTCTTCGGATCATTTACGGCGATACTTCCGCCAGTTATTTGTTTGGCGCCAGAGTTGAACGCAATATGAAGATCTTCGTTGGATTTGAGTCCGCCGCCAAAATCAATCTTTAAAGTTGTTTTTGAAGCGATTTGCTCCAAAACCTTGTAATTGACGATATGTTTTGCCTTAGCACCGTCCAAATCGACGAGATGCAAGTATTCAATCCCTGCAGATTCAAATTGCTTGGCGACCTCTAACGGATTTTCGTTATATATTTTTTTTGTGTTATAATCTCCTTTTGTCAAACGGACACATTTGCCGTCTATAATATCTATTGCTGGTATGATTCTCATTTTAATGGTAAAAGTTTAAAATTAAATATTAGAAGTATAACACGTAAATAATACTTCTATAGCATTTATTGTTTGTTCTGATTTTTCTTAGCGGTATTTATTGACGCCACGGTTATCGCTAAAAGCTCAGAGCCTTCCTTTTTCAGTTTTCTTATTTCTTCAATATGCTCAGGAAGAATTTCTTCAAAAATTTCTAACCAATACACACTCTCATCTGCTTCTTCTTCAACAATTTTTAGCTTATTAATAAAATCTGCAGTTGATTTTGCTCGTTGTGAAGCTCGATAATTTGCTCCAACAGAACTTGAGCTTTTAATCAGCTGATAAACAAACGCGTTGAACTCTCTTGATTTAGGGACTTTAAAGCAAAACTGCCAACAGTTTAAAGCAAAGCGTTTTGTCCTCTCTATAAGTTCATTTTTCATAATGTTAGTTTTGTGTTACACTTCAATCATTTAACTTATAATATGTTATATCACACTTTATATATTAAACATTCAAACACTTACTCTCCTCAAATTCTACTTTAAACTTTTAATATTGAAAATTTCACTTCTAATATTTTACTTCGTATTTCTAATATCAGATATCTAACTTTAAAAAATTAGCTAATATCTGCGCTCCTTCTGTGCTGCTTTTTTCTGGATGAAACTGGACACCGTAAAAATTGTCTTTTTTCAATGCAGAACTATAAGCGATGCCATAGTTGGTTTGCGCGATCGTGTGCTCACATATTTCTGCATAATAACTGTGCACAAGATACATATAGACATCGTTTTTTATGTCCATAAATAAATTTGATTTCAAATTAAAAATCGTGTTCCAGCCCATTTGTGGAACTTTTACTGTATCAGGAAAACGTTTGACATCCACATCAAAAACACCCAAACCTTTTGTATTGCCTTCTTCCGTGGCATTGCACAACAATTGCATTCCTAAACAAATCCCCAAAACGGGCTGCTTGAGCGTCGGAATTAATTCATCCAATCCCGAATTTTTAAGCATTTCCATAGCACTATTGGCATGTCCAACACCTGGGAAAATCACTTTATCAGCTGCTTGAATAAGTTCTATATTATTACTCAAAACAGGATTAAAACCTAAACGATTGCAGGCAAATTGAACACTTTTTGTGTTTCCTGCACCGTAGTCTATGATTACAATTTTCATTTAAAATCAATTTTAAAGCTCCAATCTAAGCATTGGAATTTGGTACTTGTAATTTGTTTTATAGCATTCCTTTTGTGGAAGGTAAAATCATTTTTTCCAAATCACGTTTGATGGCCATTTTGATGGATTTTGCAAAGGCTTTAAAAATGGCTTCAATTTTATGATGTTCATTTTCGCCTTCTGCTTTGATGTTTAAATTACACTTTGCGCCGTCTGTAAAGGATTTGAAAAAATGAAAGAACATCTCTGTCGGCATTTTGCCAATCATTTCACGTTTAAATTCTGCGTGCCAAACCAACCAATTTCGTCCGCCAAAATCGATGGCCACTTGCGCTAAACAGTCGTCCATTGGCAAACAGAATCCGTAGCGTTCTACCCCTAACTTATCGCCCAAAGCTTTCGCAAATACTTCGCCTAAAGCAATGCCTGTATCTTCGATGGTGTGATGTTCATCCACTTCTAAATCCCCTTGTACTTTGATGTCCAAATCCAATTGCCCGTGTCGGGCAATCTGATCGAGCATATGATCAAAAAAAGCAATGCCTGTATCAATATTACTTTTTCCTGTGCCGTCAAGGTTGAGATTGATGGCGATTTTGGTTTCATTGGTGTTTCGTTCCAGAGTTGATGTTCGATCTTCTGCTTTCAGAAAATTATAAATCTGTTCCCAATTGTTTGTTTCTAATGCGATGTAATCTTGCAGTGCTTCCTGTTCGGCATCGATAAAGTCAGACGCTGGGTTATTTATAAAAACAGCTTTTGAACCTAAGTTTTTCGCCAATTCAACGTCCGTCAAGCGGTCGCCAATAACAAACGAATTCTCCAAATCATATTCGTCCGAAAAGAATTGCGTCAACAATCCAGTCCTTGGCTTACGCGTTGGCGCATTGTCCTCATCAAAAGTACGATCTATAAATTCATGCTTAAAATGAATCCCTTCCGACTGAAAAGTTTCTAACATAAAATTATGAACCGGCCAAAAGGTATCTTCCGGGAAAGAGTCCGTGCCCAACCCGTCTTGATTGGTTACCATGACAATTTCGTAATCCAATTCATTAGCTATTTTTCCTAAATACTGAAATACTTTAGGGTAAAATGACAATTTTTCATAACTGTCAATTTGATAATCTTTTGGTTCAAGAATAATGGTGCCATCACGGTCTATAAATAATACTTTTTTCATGTAATTTAATCTTTATAGTTTTTTAAAATTTTCAATAAGTTTTAGGTTTTCTTCTTTTGTCCCAATGGTCAATCGCAAGCAATTCTCGCACAAGGGCTGGGTTGTTCTATTGCGAATGACGATGCCATTTTCAATCAATTGTTGATAGCGTTTATTGGCATCATCGACCTTTACCATCACAAAATTAGCGTCAGATGGATAGACTTTCTCTATAAAATCAACATCTTCCAAAGCTTTAAATAAAGTGTCTCTTTCCTCTATGATACAGGTGATTTGATAATTCACCAACGCCTTTTTTTCCAATCCTTCAATTGCCTTCCGTTGGGTCAATTCATTAATATTGTAGGGCGGTTTAATTTTGTTCAGCGTCGCTATAATTTCTGTGGAAGCGAAACACATCCCCAAACGAATACCTGCCATTCCATAAGCTTTGGACAAGGTTTGCGTAACCACAAGATTTGGAAACTCATTCAATCTAGACAACCAACTTTCATCTTCCGAAAAATCAATGTAGGCTTCATCAACCACTACAATCCCTTTGAAGTTTTTTAATAGAAATTCTATGGTGAAAGCCTCAAAACTATTGCCTGTCGGATTGTTTGGCGAGCATAAAAACAGAATTTTACTATTTACATTTGCAGCCTCTAAAATAGCGGTCGTTTGTGGCTGAAACGATTCTGATGACAGATTGATTTTAAGCACTTCAACCGCGTTGACATTAGCCAATACTTCATACATGCCATAAGTTGGCGGAAGAATTAATAGGTTGTCTTTATTCGGCTCGCAGAACATTCTGATCAATAAATCCAGCACTTCATCACTCCCATTTCCCAAAAGAATATTCTCTGAAGGCACATTTTTTATTTTAGAAATCAGCACTTTTAATTCGCCCTGTTGCGGATCAGGATAGCGATTGACGCCATTGTCATACGGGTTTTCATTGGCATCAAGAAAGGTTAAATTGTCTTTACTGCCTTTAAATTCGTCACGTGCCGAAGCATATGGTTTTAAGGCTTTTATTGTAGGCCTTATGAGATCTTGGATATTCATTATTTTAGGTCTTTTAATCGGATGGATACTGCGTTCTTATGAGCCTGCAAGCCCTCTGCCCCTGCCATTAACTCTATGGTTTTACCTATGTTTTGCAGACCTTGTTTTGTGATTTTCTGAAAGGTGATGCTTTTTAAAAAACTATCTAAATTCACTCCAGAATAGGCTTTACTAAATCCGTTGGTTGGCAAGGTGTGGTTGGTTCCAGAAGCGTAATCGCCTGCACTTTCAGGTGTGTAATCGCCAATAAACACCGATCCGGCATTGCTAATCCCGTCGATAAATAGCGCTTCATTTTTTGAGCATACAATAAAGTGTTCAGGTCCGTAGGCATTGATAAAATCCAGTGCTTCTTGATCGTCTTTAATCAAGATCAACTTTGAATTGTCAATAGCTTTCTTGGTCATGATTTTTCTTGGCAAAACGTCTAATTGTTGTTCTATTTCCGTTTCTACTGCTGCAATAAAAGCTTCTGAATTGGAGACCAAAATCACTTGACTGTCCGCGCCATGTTCTGCCTGACTAAGTAAATCAGAGGCCACATAAGCTGGATTTGCTGTGTCATCGGCAAGTACGAGCAATTCACTCGGACCGGCAGGCATATCAATAGCCACACCATATTTGGTGGCCAATTGTTTTGCTACAGTGACAAATTGATTTCCTGGTCCAAAAATTTTATAAACCTGAGGTATCGTTTCCGTGCCAAAGGTCATGGCTGCAATGGCTTGGATACCGCCAACTTTGTAAATTTTGGTCACACCACATAGTTGCGCTGCATATAGAATTTCATTCGCAACAGTTCCTTGTTTATTAGGCGGCGTACAAAGTACCATTTCTTTACATCCTGCAATTTTCGCTGGAACGGCAAGCATCAATACCGTAGAAAACAAAGGTGCAGTTCCTCCTGGAATATACAATCCGATTTTTTCAATAGCGCGTTTCTCTTGCCAACAGTTGACACCTGGCATCGTTTCCACTTCAATCCGGTTTGTTTTTTGCGCTTTATGAAAAGTCTCAATGTTTTGCTTTGCCATTTGAATGGCCGCTTTCAATGCATCGGGAACATTTTGCGAGGCAGCTGTTATTTCATCTGCAGAAACTTCGGTGACTTCGGCATCAATTCCATCAAAAAGAGCTGTGTATTTTTGAATCGCCTGATTGCCATGTCTTTTGACATCATCAAAGATTTGAATGACAGTTTCTTCAATCGTATCCAAAGATTGGGTGGGCCGTTTAATTAATTCTGGCCAAGAGGCGCGATTTGGATTTTTTATGATTTTCATACTTCTGATGTAACGCTTTATTTAGAAATTGATGTGATTAAATCACCATATTTTCAATGGGACAAACTAAAATACCTTCTGCTCCATTGGCTTTTAACTCGTCAATGACTTCCCAGAATTCATTTTTATTGATGACGGAATGTATGGAACTCCAACCCTCTTGTGCCAATGGTAACACTGTAGGACTTCGCATCCCAGGCAGGACGCTGATAATTTTATCGAGCTTGTCGTTAGGAGCGTTTAGAAGCACATATTTTGACTGTCGTCCTTTTAAAACCGATTGAAATCTGAATTGTAACTTTTTTAAAATGGCTTCGTTTTTTGCTGAAATCATTGGAGATGCTGCCAAAACAGCTTCAGATCTCAGTAAAACTTCTACTTCTTTCAGATTATTTTTAAAAAGTGTGCTTCCACTTGAGACGATATCCACGATAGCATCGGCAAGCCCAATATTTGGTGCGATTTCCACCGATCCATTAATAATGTGGAGCTGGGCGTTAATGTTGTTCTTGTCCAGAAAATCTTTGACCGTATTAGGATAAGAAGTGGCAATACGCTTTCCTTCCAAATCTGTTATATTCTTGTATTTAAAAGATCTTGGCACAGCAATGGACACTTTACAGGTTGAAAAACCTAATTTTTCTATGACATTAATATTGCCGCCTTTTTCCGTTAGGATATTTTCGCCGATAATCGCGGCATCAACTACACCATCTTTTAGATACTGTGGAATATCGCCGTTGCGAAGATAAAACACTT
>NZ_JBDSLS010000226.1:0-8064 GCF_039916245.1 Gelidibacter sp. | reverse complement strand
GATTGCATGAAAACTGGCGCTGTTATTATTGATGTCAGCATTGATATGGGGGGCTGTTTTGAAACCAGTGAGGTCACAACCCATGACAAACCCACCTTTGAGCGTAACGGAATTGTACATTATTGTGTACCAAATATACCGGCGCGCTACTCCCGATCCGCCTCAGTAACAATAAGTAACATGTTCACGCCTTATCTTTTAAAAATTGCAGACGACGGTGGGATTGAAAATGCGCTACGTTTTGACCGCGGATTAAAAAATGGATTGTACTTTTACCACGGTATTTTGACAAATAAATCGGTAGCCGATTGGTTTGATCTAAAATACAGCGACGTCAATCTTTTAATTTTTTAAATTGGAACTTAACACCAAGAAAAGACAATAGATTGGTGGTTGCATTGCAATTTGCAATGGGCATTTGATTTTAAATTGTAGCGACCGTTATACATTGATTTCTATAGAAATGAGACGGTCATTATTCTCTGAGCTATGATTTGTGCTTTTAATCAGTTTTTTTACCACGATAATTAAATTTAGCTCTACTTTGGACGTGAAAATGAATAACAAGCGTTGTATATCACTTTATTTAACAAATTGTTATGTTTTCAAATGAAACATTTATAAAAAATTATCTAGATTAAACTTAACCAAAAATGAATGCTCAAACAATAGAAAATAAATATAGGTCTTTAAAAGAAAAATCTGGTACACATTCACCAAGTTTGGCTTCCATACAGGAATTTATTCCAGACTTAAAAATCAAGGTGGATGCTTGTTTTTTATCAAATCCCTATGCTACAGAGTTGTTCTTGGAATACTTCAAGAAGGAAATGATTGATACTGGAAAAATCAATGCATTATTAGAGTTTTATCCTTCTCAAAATAATGTTATTGCTGGTTTTATTGAGAAACGTCTTAATATTGATGAGGGACATGTATTTGTGGGAAATGGGGCAATTGAGGCCATACAAGCTATTATACATAATTATTGTGAAGGAAAATTAATGATTACGATTCCTACATTTTCTGCTTATTACGAATATGCAATATCAGAGCAAGAGGTTGTACATTACCAGTTGAATAAAGCTGAGAATTATAGACTAGATATAACTGATTATATTAAACAAGTAGAAAAAGAAAAACCAAATACCATTGTTCTAATTAATCCAAATAATCCAGACGGAGGATATATAAAATATGATGATTTACTTTTTGCCCTTGACAAACTTAGCTGGGTAAAGAATATTATTATTGACGAAAGTTTCATCCATTTTGCATATGAAGATAGTGATATGGAGCTAAAATCAGTGGTGCCAAATGTCATCAATAAAGATAATGTATATGTCATAAAAAGCATGTCCAAAGATTTTGGTATTGCGGGTGTTAGATGTGGTTATGCCATTATGGCGAAGCAAAAAGTTCAAGATCTATTAAAAAATGGCTACTTATGGAATTCCAATGGTTTAGCAGAATATTTTTTTAGATTGTATGCGCGACAGGATTTTCTTGATCGCTATGATTTGGTAAGAAGAAAATATATTACCGAAGCATTGTTCTTTATTTCTGAGCTCAATCAAATCAAAAACATAAAAGTATACCCATCAAGAGCCAATTTTGTTTTAATTGAACTGCTTAATGGTGCCAATACAACGGACGTAACCGCTAAACTTATTGCCAATCATGGTGTTTATGTAAGAAATTGTGATGATAAAATTGGTCTGGAGGGACAGTTTATAAGAGTGGCAGCAAGATCACAAAAAGAAAACAAAATTATTATAAAGGCAATTAAAGAGGTTATTGAAGGTTAAGGATTTTTGAATAAAGACATCGCTATATTTTATAATCAGTTTTATTTAAAAAAGCTTATGAGGTTTTTAAAAGAGTAAGAAAATAATAAACATTAGTTTATTTTAAATTTGGTCAATACTTAGCACACACATTTCTGTACATCAACATGCGGGTTTATTCAAATGTAAAAAACAATTCCGGCACAGTTAAAAATGATTGAGATAGCAAATAACGCTTTTAATTCTCAAAACATTTGGATCATTCCAAACTGAAAGGAAATATAAAGATATACAAATATAACCTTTTGATTTAAAAAAAGCAATTTGACTTTTATGACATTACTAGTAGTTACAACTTTTGTAGAACATACATCAAGCTCTATCATCAATTTAAAAAACAACTAATGAAATGGCCAACCATAAAATTGGATAGACAAGAAATTAATAGAATCAATACCATTTAATAAATGTATCAATTTTTTTTAGACAGATTTAGAAGGCTTGTTGCCTTTACTTCAGTAAACTATTACGTGAGGGTAAAAACAGATAAAAGTGGCGTTATAGCCAGTAAAGATGCCGAAGTTTACCTTTGGTTACCGAGATTTGGATGGCGCTATTACATCAGTGATAAGGTTATTAAAGATTACGGAAAAATTAATGCATTATCCAAAACAGGAATTAAATTTAAGATTATAAGATCGCAAAATATTGGTAAATTATCTAATAAGATCATTCATCTCAACTATTGTGCTATGTATAATTGGAATTATAAATTTAATGACTACACCCAACAACTCCATTTCATAGTTCAACAATTGGAAAAACAAAATAATTCAGTTTTCCCTTCTTCCAAAGAAATTTATTATTGGGAAAATAAAGGATATATGCATAAAAAATTTAAGGAATACAATATATCTGAGCCAGAAACCACGCTATGTAAAACAATTTCAGAAGTTAAAAATTTGAGTTGGGATTATCCATTTTTAGTTAAGGAAGAACATTCATCAGCAAGTGAAGGCGTACATAAAGTTACATCGGTTTCTGATTTAAATATGCACGAGCAAAAATCTACTTTCAAACCAAATGAGTATATCATTGTTCAAAAACTCATAGACATGCGAAAAGATTTAAGAGTAATTTTAGTAGGAAACGAAATTGTGCATTACTATTGGAGAATAAATAATCAAAATGAGTGGAAACCAACATCTACTGGTAGAGGAAGTTCTGTAGATTTCGAATTTTTTCCTGAACAATGGCGTTCTTTCATCATAAGTGAGTTTAAAAAATTAAATATTCCAACAGGTGCATTTGATGTGACTTGGAATAAAGATAATTTGAACTCTACTCCTTTGATATTGGAAGTTAGCCCTACATATCAGCTTAACCCGAAAATTACGAACAAAAAACATTTAGCACATTACGGTAAGTTCAAGAAATCTTCATTTTTCGGAAAATACAGTTATATTAATCAATATATTGAACAGACCTACGATGTATTAGAAAAATGTATTCAACATAACCATTTGGAATATAAGGATTAGCACTGTATTGTGAAAAAATAAAATTAACATGAATTGTTGGTTGGATTGTAAAGTTTACCCATTTAATTTTATTATTACTATTAGGATCGGATTTAAGATTGGTGTTTCAATAATGACTAGGTAGGAAACTGCTCCAAATAAATTTTGACGCAGCAGATAAAATTTTGATTCACATGTTTTACAAGAGTTTTTAGTAAATATTAAAAAGATCGGGATTATCAACAAAACTCTAATGGCCTTTAGCTGTTTAAAGCTATACTAATTACAACAAGTTTTAATCTGATAAAATTAATTAGAAAGTAGATTAAATATCATTGTTGTCCGATAATAATCTAAATTAACAAAAAAAGCCTTGGCATCCCGTTATTTTCCTGAATTAGGTTCTTGTCTTCAAAACAGAACCCCTTAAGGTTCGAAAATGCTTAACTGTCCAATATTTTTCATGGTAATTTCTTCCCATTTCGAATCTGGGTTCTTGAGAAACTTCAACAGGTCGATATAGGACATCATATTGGAATATGCCCAACTTCTCTTTGCTTTTCTCTGTATGACAAGCATAATAAGCTGAATGATTAGACTGATCCAAATCTGGATTTCTATTGTATTTTGATTGTCACCCAAAAAGTATTTGAGCGGAAAGTTCTGTTTTAGCCGTTTGAACATGGTCTCAATCTGCCAGCGGTTCTTGTAGATATCCGCGATCTTGTCGGCCTCCAGTTCATAGTTGTTGGTGATGAACTCATATACCTTGAGCTTCTCGTGGTGCCAAAAAGCTATCCTTCTTAGGTGAAACTCGTTGCCATCTTTATCGGTAAGCGTTATTTTTTCATCCTTTAGGACGGCATCGTCCACGCTGTCAGGTATATCAAACTCTTCAAGACTTCTATAGCGTGCATTGCTCTTTTGCCTGGTCACGAAGTAGATGCCGTCCAATGACCATTGCTGGTATTGTTCGTAATCCACATAACCTTTATCAAATACAACAAAAGAGCCTTTTTTCAGATCAAGTTCCTTCAAAAATATGTGATCGTGGGTTGCGGCACTTGAAAACTTTATCAAACAGGGAACATCTTCCATCGCATTGATCATTGTGTGCATCCTTATCCCACCTTTCTTTTTGCCGTTGAGCGAGTTTCGACCAGCACCTCTCAGGATATCGCTAAAGAGCGTTATTGTTGATGAATCGACTATTTTAAGATCTTTTATGGCGGGTTCCCTGATCCTGCTGCCCGATAAAAACTGGCGATAGCGTTTATAGAGGCCTGCGTAAATATCGGCAAAGACTTCTGAGTTCCTTCGCTTGTTGGCATCCGACAATGTGCTGCGCTTTGGAAAGTCCCTTAGTCCCAAATGGTTGATACTTCACCTCGCAGGCGAGCATTATACTGGTGACCTCGCGAAGTGAACTACAGCCACTGATAACGGCGAAAATCATCGTAACCAAGTGGTCATAGGTCGTGAACCTCTTGGTATACCTGTCGCTATTGTGCTTCTTTGCTGTCCGATAAATATCTTTGGTGTCAAGAAAGTTTAAAACCTGTATGATAATTGGTTGTCCGCTGAAATTTTTACTTTTGTTCATATCGGAAGTTTTGTGGTAAAAACCAAAATATAAATAAAGCGGGAAATCCTTATTGGAAATCCCGCTTTTAAAAATGTTTATCGGACACTAATGAATAAATATATATCCTTTTGTTATAGGTTTTAATAATAGTTTGTATTTTTACCTCGACAACTTAGATTTAACTATGATCTTGAATTAAATTTGGGATATGTCAATCTTCTAATTTTTTAAAATGAAATTCATACATCGTTTAGGCTATTACTTAGGTGGCTTTTCTATCGGTATAATTATTTTGGCTTTTTTCTTAAGTGGAAAAAAAACCTCTTGTGCCTACAGTCCGAATGCACGGACTATAAAAAGTATTTCGCAAAAACCAAAATCATATTCAGACGAAGCACTGTCAGCAATGCGAACCTTTGAAATGGACACTACTGTGGTTTCTGATATGATTCAATATGGCTCGGTTAATTTCTCAGAAAGTGATACCAAAACAGAAGACTGTAAAACCTATATTCTTAAAAACAGTTATAAAGATCAAAAGTTCAGATTTCAAATTAAAAACTGTGATTCTTTAGCAACTATAGAGTCCATAGTCCCTTATAAAAAAGACTGAGCCACAGGTATTACCCGTGGCTCAATCCATAAACTTCATTAAAGTGACTATCTTACAACCACCTTTTTGGTTATTACTCTTTGGTTATCTACCAATTGAAGAAGATAGACTCCCGATGCATAGTTCGATAGATTAAGTTTTTTATTATAACTCTGATGATCACTTTCATTAATGATTTCGTTGTATAATGATTTACCTGAAAGATCATATAAATGAATGCTTGACAGATTGGTCAAACCCGATATTTTTATATTAAGCTCACCATCCGTTGGATTTGGATGAATCAAAAACTCAAGGGGAGCAGAATCTTCCATGATGTTATCATCGACTAAGTCTATGACTTTTACTGTAACATTAGCCGTATCAGAATCGAGGTCGTGATAAACCATTACTGAATACTCTGTGTCTTCCAATGGGCTTACTGTAATACTTCTTGTCGTCTCTCCTGTGCTCCAAAGGAATTCGCTGTTTTTAGGGCCTTTTGCAGTTAAAACGGTCTTTTCATTACGATAAATGGTTACATCGCTACCTGCATCAGCTACTATTTTTTCAAAAACACTGACTTTAATAGATCTTTCAGCAGCGCACTTATTGTCATACCCAGTAACACTGAAGGTTTGAGTTGCATTAGGGCGAACTGCAATATTTGGCTGGGTTGCACCATTATTCCATTTGTAAGTTTTTGCTCCAGTCGCAGATAAGGTTATAAATTCGCCTTCTAGTATTGAGGCTTCAGAACCATTTGTAATTTTAACATTCGGATTTGGATTTACATTAACAACAGCTTCATCTGTACCAGAGACATTACCAACATAAGCCGTAACAGAATATTTTGTTGTGTATTTTGGGTTAACTGTAATACTTGCTGTCTTAGCACCGTTACTCCATACATAATGATCTCCACCCGTTGCAGTCAACGTGACTGATGATCCTTCACAAATATTTTGATTACCACCTGCACGGGCAACTACTACTTGGGGATTCACTACGGTAACATTAACCGTATCCGTTGCCTCACAGCCATTTGATATTCCAGTTACAGTGTAGGTCTGGCTTGCCGTGGGACGTACGGTAACAGTTGCGCCAGTGGCACCAGTACTCCACTTGTAAGTAGTGGCTCCTGTTGCCGTTAAAGTTGCACTCTCTCCCGCATTAATTGTGATATTGTTTCCCGCATCTACCTTTGGCAATGGGTTGACGGTCACTTTGACCGCATCCGTATCTGAATTTGCACCAGTACTGTCATAAGCCGTAACTGTATAAGTCGTGGTAGCATTTGGCTTTACAGTGATACTTGCCGTTTTGGCTCCATTGCTCCAAAGATAACTAGAACCTCCAGTAGCGGTTAGGGTTACGCTTGTACCTGCACAGATGGTTTGGTCAGCCCCTGCATCGGCAGTAACTCCAACTGGATTTACAACGGTAACTCTTACCGTATCCGTTGCCTCACAGCCATTTGATATTCCAGTTACAGTGTAGGTCTGGCTTGCCGTGGGACGTACGGTAACAGTTGCGCCAGTAGCACCAGTACTCCACTTGTACGTAGTGGCTCCTGTTGCCGTTAAAGTTGCGCTTTCGCCTGAAGTGATCGTAACATTGTTCCCTGCATCCACTACTGGCAAAGGATTGACTTTTACAGTAACATCATCTTTAGCAGAATTTTTTCCCGTGCTGTCAAAGGCAGTAACGGTGTAGGTCATCGTTTGATTTGGGCTTACTGTGATGCTTGCCGTTTTAGCTCCTGTACTCCAAAGATAGGTAGAACCTCCGGTGGCCGTAAGTGTTGCGCTTGTACCTGCACAGATACTCTGGTCAGCCCCTGCATCAGCAGTAACTCCAACTGGATTTACAACGGTAACTCTAACCGTATCCGTTGCCTCACAGCCATTTGATGTTCCAGTTACAGTGTAGGTCTGGCTTGCCGTGGGACGTACGGTAATACTTGTAGTAGTAGCACCTGTGCTCCACTTATAAGTAGTTCCGCCTGTGGCCGTTAAAGTTGTGCTTTCGCCTGAATTGATCGTGACATTACTGCCAGCATCCACCCTTGGCAAAGCATTGACCGTTACTTTCACTTCATCTGTATCAGAGTTTTTTCCTGTACTGTCGTAGGCCGTAACCGTGTAGGTCGTCGTTTGATTTGGGCTTACCGTGATGCTTGCGGTTTTAGCTCCTGTACTCCAAAGATATGTAGAACCTCCGCTGGCAGTTAGTGTTGTACTTGTACCCGCACAGATGCTCTGGTCAGCCCCTGCATTGGCAGTAACTCCAATAGGATTTAGAACGGTAACTTTTACCGTGCTAGTAGCCTCACAACCATTTTTTGTTCCAATTACGGTGTAG
Organism: Gelidibacter sp.; assembly: GCF_039916245.1. Lineage (GTDB taxonomy): Bacteria > Bacteroidota > Bacteroidia > Flavobacteriales > Flavobacteriaceae > Gelidibacter. The sequence goes on along the minus strand of NZ_JBDSLS010000226.1, from coordinate 216 downwards.
GTCTGGGTTGCCGTGGGACGCACGGTAATACTTGCAGTGGTCGCACCTGTGCTCCACTTATAAGTAGTTCCGCCTGTGGCCGTTAAAGTGGTGCTTTCGCCTGAATTAATCGTGACATTGCTGCCCGCATTCACTATTGGCAAAGGATTTACTTTTACTGTAACTTCAGCTTTAGCAGAATTTTTCCCTGTGCTGTCATAGGCCGTAACAGTGTAT
>NZ_JBDSLS010000225.1:0-2600 GCF_039916245.1 Gelidibacter sp. | reverse complement strand
ATGGTTCTTTCAATCCGATTTTAGCCACTTGGCTTTCTACCTTGATCATGCTCCCATTAGGCGTGTATCTCACAAGCCGCGCTACCAATGACAAAGGACTCTTTGATTTTGACAGCTACCTTAACCCCATCAAGAAATTCCTAAATCTCCGACCTAAAAACTCGGTCATGGTGGACGGTGAATTGATTCAATATAGTTTTTTAAATGATTATAATAATGACAAGCTGATCAATATCCTTAAAAATCATGAAGAGCTTAATTTTGATAAGAGTGTCAAACCATTCGCTTTAAATCAATTGCTAAAACGCAATCAAACCATTGAAGACCTTAAAAAACAAGGGGTTCAAATTGTTGATAGCTTTATTGCTTCGAAGAAAGAAGCTGATGATGCGATCGACTATTCAAAATTTGCGTATATCTTTTATAATGTCGGTGTCATCTTGCTCATCTTATATTTTATTCTAAAAAATAACAAGTTTTTAGAAATAGCTTCGGCAGCAATCGACTTAAGCATTATTTCCCTTTTGGTTTATGCACTTTATTATGTCGTCACTTGGTTGAGTGCAAATAAATTCTACAAAAATCTTAGTTTCAAGACCAAACCCATGAACCCGTATCTTATGCTTATTGGCTTGCCTTTTTACGGGGTTTCCCATTTTTTACTTAAGAACAAAATCAAGGAAGACTTGGACAAAAGTTGTATCCTAAATGTAAAATAAGCCATATCTTTGCATAAAATTTCAACAAAAATGACAACAAGTACGATAACATCAGCCATAAAATTACATACTATTGAAGAGGCCATTGAGGATATCAAAAATGGAAAAGTAATTATTGTTGTTGATGATGCCGATAGAGAAAATGAAGGCGATTTTTTAGCTGCCGCAGAAATGGTCACGCCAGAAATGATCAATTTTATGGCCACCCATGGCCGCGGATTGATTTGCACGCCACTTACCGAAAAACGTTGTAAAGAATTGGACTTACATCCAATGGTGCATAATAACACCGATCCGATGGAGACCGCTTTTACGGTATCGGTGGATTTACGTGGGAATGGAGTGACGACTGGAATTTCAGCTAGTGACCGCGCTAAAACCGTAAAAGCCCTGATTGATCCCGATACCAAAGCTTTTGATTTAGGACGACCTGGACATATTTTTCCTTTAGTTGCTAAAGAAGGTGGCGTGTTAAGACGAACAGGACATACGGAAGCTGCGATTGATTTTGCACGTTTAGCAGGCTTACAACCAGCAGGTGTGATTGTGGAAATCATGAATGATGATGGCACCATGGCACGCTTACCGGAACTTATGAAGGTTGCAAAGAAATTTGACGTGAAAATTGTTTCTATAGAAGATTTAGTCGCTTATAGAATGCAGCACGACTCTTTAATTGAAAAGAAAGAAGATTTCGAAATTGTGACCCGTTTTGGCAAATTCAGATTGAGAGCCTATCAACAAACCACTAATGACCAAGTTCATATTGCACTGACTAAAGGTGCTTGGAAAACGAATGAGCCTGTTTTGACCAGAGTGAACTCTACCTTGGTTAATAATGATATTCTAGGTACTTTTACCAATAACGCCGATAAGAAATTGGACGATATGTTCAAGCTGATCAATGATGACGGCAAGGGCGCCATCCTTTTTATCAATCAGCAAAATCAATCTACCGATTTATTTAATAGATTAAAAACATTAAAACAAGAACAGAATCATACTGATGTCATCAAAGCACCAAGCATTGCTATGGACAACAGAGATTTTGGTATTGGCGCACAAATTCTGCACGACCTTAACATTCACAAATTATTGTTGATGTCCAATAGCGAACACACCAAACGTGTCGGGATTATTGGCTATGGTTTGGAGATTGTGGATTATGTGAGTTATTAATTGTTGACATAGAATTAAGACCGCTTCGCTTTTAGAAGCTAGAATCAAGACCGCTTTTAGAGGGTAGAAAATAGTTTGTAGAGGACAGTAGCAAATCTTAACTAAATATAAAAAGGATTCAGAACCCTGTTAGTTCTGAATCCTTTTTTATGTTTAATACTATGGGGACGTAATTATAAAATAGATTTTTCAACAAAACCTTAATCCACTACAAACTCATCTTGATAGCTTCCACCATCTTTAAAGCGCGTGCTTTGACTTCTTCTTTTGTCCAGGACAATTTGATCAGGCACGAGATATTTCGTCCGATATAATGATCGGACTGCTCAAAGGTTTTGGTTTGTAGATATTTTAATCCTGCTTTCACTTCTGCAGAAATCGGAAATAAGCTCTTTACATCTTTTAAATGATCCAACTTTCGGACATAATGCCAATTATTGTCAAAATAGTGAAAACAGCCATCAACACCGGCAGCTTTCAAGTTTTGGGAAGCTTTTCTGGAAGTTTCCAAATCTGGAAGGAAAAAGTTTAAAAATCCGTAGTTTTCTTCTCCGCCTTCAGGAACGGTTCTAAACGTAACTTCATGAATTACGGACAGAGCGTTTCTAAGTACATTGAAATTCTTCTTTTGAATGGCCAAAAAATCTGGTAAGCGCCGTACCTGTGCTAATCCCACCGCGGCATGCAGTTCTGAAATTCTAA
>NZ_JBDSLS010000224.1:0-20394 GCF_039916245.1 Gelidibacter sp. | reverse complement strand
AGGAAATTGAGTTTCTCTATGGACTGATAAATCTCTGAACTGGTTGGTTTTTTGGGTTTTTGGGCTTGTGCAGAAAAGCAATAAATTAAACTAATTAATAGGAGTAAATAGGGTTTGAACATTTTTTGAAAATTAGCTAGAACCTCAAATATAAAAAAGAAGAATCGCAAATTTCGGTTTTAGTCTTTATTTAACGCAAAAAGTGAATTTAATCCCATAAGATGACAGTGAAAGTGAATAGGTAATCCTAGGTCTATTTATTTCTTAAATCAAATCCGTTCCATCATCAAATAGTTCATCAATAGCATCTTTTTTAATAAGCGTCACTGCTTTTTGAAGCATTAAATTGTTGGGATAGGTTACTAAATCGCCGTTTTCAGTTCTTAAATGCAATTGAAAGGCTCTAATATCTTCAATAATACCTTCAAGCGGAACGTCTTTATCATGTATTTGTATTTTATCGCCTACTTTATAAGGAAACGAAAGGAACATAATAACACCTGAGGTTATATTACTTAGTATGGACCATATCGCAAAAAGAGCAATCCCAATGACGGCAAATACCGAAGAAAAAAGAACGACCAAATCCTGTATTCGTGTTCCAAAAATAAAAGGAATAAACAAAAGCGCAAATATAAAAAGTAGGACACTTGTATAGCGCTGCATTAAATGGGTTCGCGCTAAATTAATACCGTTCTTTTTTGAGATTTTACCAATGAGTTTATTTAGAATATATCTAATAATCAGTAAAAAAAGGAGTACAAATCCTGTGGTGATTAATGCTTGCTGATGGGTTTGAAAAAACATAAACTTTTTGATGTGAAATTAGATGCTAAGATACACAGAATACCGATAATTTTAATTTAAACCAAGGCTTTCTCTTAAAGTGAAATCGTCATTGATATTCTTGTTCCAATGGCCTGGTTTTATTATTTTTTATCGCATGGTGTTGTTTGTTAGTGCTTTAGAGGCTTCTCGACGGCAGCTTATGGAGGATTCTTTCTAGGAAATTGTGGATAAAATTTGATGCAGAGACCAATAGTTCTGATTGAAAATACAATCCTATATTTTTTTGGCCATGTCGTTTAAGGTTTGGTACACCAGGTGCGTGGGCAATCCCATGACATTAAAATAGGAACCTTCAATTTTTTTAACGCCAATTTGGCCAATCCATTCCTGAATGCCGTAAGCACCCGCTTTATCAAAAGGTTTACAGGTGGCTATATAGTAATTGATTTCCTCATCCGTTAAGTTTTTGAAGGTCACTTTTGTAACCGCATTTACAGTTTTTTCATAGAATGATGACGTAAAACATACGGAGGTAATGACTTCGTGCGTGGCATTGCTCAGCGATTTTATAATGTCAAAGGCTTCTGAAGCATTTCTTGGTTTTCCTAAAGCTTTGTTGTTGTGCCAAACAATCGTATCACTGGTAATTAGGATGTCGTTGGGTTTGAGTTCATCTTTAAAAGGCAATGCTTTGAGTTGAGCAAGATAATCGCTGATTTCAAAATGCCTTAAGCGTTGCGGATATTCTTCATCCACCGGTTTTAATCGGATTTCGAAGTCCAAGCCCAAATCTTTAAAAAATTGCTGTCGCCTTGGCGATGCTGAGGCTAAAATAATGTGATGGTTTTTTAGTTTATCGTTGAGCATGATTTAGTTTTTAGTTGGTAGTCGGTAGTTTTCCCTCCTTCACAGAAGCTTTGGATGGGTGAGTAGTCTTCAGTCTTCAGTCCTCAGTCTTCAGTCCTCAGTCGGCGGTCGGCGGTTGACGATCTTCGGTATTTAAACTTCACGCGTCCATCTTCATGCTTCTATTTTCAAAAATCTTCAATCAACAATATTCTTGCTTTTATTTTAAAACAATCGGATACAATAACATAGATAACATTCCAAAAATCATGACTAATTTAAGCATATTGCTGATATGATGGTAGTGTTTTTTTGTTTTTGCAGCGTAAGATTTAATCGCAATGTAAATCAGTGGTGCGATAATCAAAATAAGGAAGTAAGCGATAATGATCTCAAATTTGATCAAATAGGTTGCCACATAATAAATGGCGCCGAATAGCGGGATTAGGATAAGAATAAATGCAACTTTGGAGGTTCTTTCACGCCCAATGACGATAGGCAGTGTGTTCATCCCAGATTTATAATCGCCGTCAACATCTTCTAAATCCTTAATGATTTCGCGCACCAAATTGATTAGAAAAGCAAAGATGGCATAATCTAAAAGGATTTTGAAAAATGTGAATTGGGTTGTTTGATTCTGTGTTGTGATCACGGGGATTAATTCGAAAACACCAACAATTAAAATACTCATGGCAACCAAAATTGAAATGGCAATGTTTCCTAATAAAAGTGTCTGTTTTAAATAAGAGGCATACACATAAAGCAAAGCTGAAATGATCACAAAAATGGCAAAAAAGCCACTTCTTCCGACCAGATTCGATAGATAAAATCCGATAAGCACACCAACCACGTTGAAGGTAATGAATAGGTTGTAGGCGGTTTTTTCAGAAATCTTTTTTCCGACGATCACTTTTGATGGTCTATTGACCAAATCAGTTTCTACGTCGTAAATGTCGTTAATGATATTTCCTGCCGCTGCAATACAAAGTGAGGACAACACTAAAAGACCAAATCCGAAGGCATTGAGCGTGATCGTTAATTCTGTCGTTTTTAAGAAGGGGTCAAATAAGGCGTATTTGATGAGCAATTGCACCAAGGCAATCATCAAAAGGTTTTTCCAGCGGATTAAATTTAGTATGCTCAAGGTGTGGGTTGGGTGTTGTAGTGTTTGTTGTTTAAATGTTTGTTATTAAGATGTTAATTTGCTTGGTGTTATGATGCTAAAATGTTGGTCACGAACCTGCCCGTCCGTTCAGGCAAGTGCACGAATCTTTTTATTTTTATCATCCGTCATCCGTCATCCGTCATCCGTCATCCATCATCCGTCATCCATCATCCATCATCCGTCATCCGTCATCGGCTTTTGTTAAACGACGATGAACGTTGAGTTTTGAAGTCTCAGGTTCTAAACTTCTAAACCGCTAAACTTCTAACTCAAGCTTCGTGCTTCAAACTTCAAGCTTCAAGCTCAATCATACTTCGCATCAAAATTCCCATTCCATTTACCTTGAACCTTGAGCACTTGTTCAATCACATCTCTAACGCAGCCTTGTCCACCTTTTTTATGAGAAATGTATTTTGAAATGGCTTTAATTTCAGGAACGGCATCTTGTGGGCAGGCCGGCAAGCCAGCCAATTTCATGACTGGATAATCTGGAATATCATCGCCCATATAAAGCACGTTTTCAGGCTTGATATGGTGCTTGTCCATAAATTCATTCAATTGCTCAATTTTATTGTGGATGCCTAAATAGACGTCCGTCACTCCAAGTTTGTTTAAACGCAAACGCACGCCTTCATTGCTGCCACCAGAAATGATGCACAGGTTAAACCCTGCATCGATTGCCGTTTTCATCGCAAATCCATCTTTGGTATGCATGGTGCGTAACATTTCGCCCGTAGAGGTCAATAAAATCGTACCATCGGTCAGTACGCCATCAACGTCAAATACAAAAGTAGTAATGTGTTCGAGGTATTCTTTATAACTTTTTTCTTGCATTTATTTTATTTTTTTTTGAGAATCGGTTGCTGAGTTTGTCGAAGCACCATGTGTTTCTTGAATGCTTGCAGTTAAGAGCTTATAAATAGCTTTATGCTGCTCGTTATCCAACAATTCTAAATGTTTTTCTATTGTTTTTTTATCGTTGCGTTTTGCAGGTCCTGTTTGTGCCATATATGGGGACAGATCTTGCACTTTTTTTGCGGTTTCTAAAATCAAAGGTTTTAATATATCAAACTCGACGCCTTGAGCTTCGGTAATTTCATGCGCTACACGGTACAACTGATTTGTGAAATTATTGACAAACACAGCTGCTAAATGTAAAGCTTTCCTCTGATTGGTATTGATTTTGTGACTTTTACTGCCGATGGCCTTGGCTAAGGATTTTAAGGTTTTAAAATCGGTTTTGTCCAATGCTTCAATGCACATTGGCACGTTTCTAAACTTTATGGGAGCGGCTTTGCTAAAGGTTTGCAAGGGATAAAATACACCGCGACGGTTTTTTTTGTCGAGATCATGAATGTTAACCGTCCCTGAAGTGTGCACGACCAATCGGTTTTCAAAAGGTAATTTTGAGGATAAACGAGCAATCGCATCATCACTTACGGCAATAATGTAGATGTCGGCCTCTTTTAAATTTGACAAATCATCGGTTATATCAACCTTGTTTTTGTATGGTTTAAGACTGCCGATGTTTCGATTATACCACTGTGCAACAGTGATTTTATCGGACTTATCAAAAGCGTTGAATAAATGTGTTGCGACATTGCCTGCGCCAAGAATAACTACTGAAATCATGCTGCTAAATTACTGAAGAAATAAGAAATACGAATAAGAATTTGGGGTTTTTGGTTTTCTATCTGAACTATCAGGTCGCTCCATTATAAAAAGCTGGGCGAATAAGTGCCGTTTTTAGATAAAAACCTTTCGGTCGATGATAGCTAAAGCTTCGGACTTCTCTAGTTTTTTAATGGCCCGGATGACGGTTTCAACGCGTAATCCTGTTAAGTCTGAAATTTGCTGCCGGGTTAAAGGAACTTCAAAGCTGTTATCGGTTTTGGAGTTGCCTTTAAGGTGGTGCAATAAGGTTAAAATGCGATGTTCTGGTGGATAAATGGACACTTCCCTCGCTATTTTCGCTTTATAAACCATGCGCTTGCAAATCAATTTCGTGAACTTTAAATGAATATCAGGATGCGTTTTTAGAAGTTTAAAAAAAGAAACTTTTGGAAGCATATAAATTTCTGAGGCATCAAGAGCCAATGCTGTTGCGGGATATTTGAAAGCGCCAAACAGCGGCGGTTCGCCAAAAGAATCATCGTTTTTGAAAAAACCTTGCACAAATTCCTTTCCATCTTCTGTAAGGTTATACATTTTGACATGTCCAGTTTTAATCTGAAAATAGAACTCGGCAAACTCGCCTTCACGGATAATGGTTTGGTCCTTTGCGTAATTCTTTAAGTTCGCTCCAAATTGTTGAATGATGTCTTCGGGGATCATGGCCTTATGATTTGAGTCATAAAAATACGAAGAAACGTTTAGGAACTTTGTGTGAACACTGAAATAAAAGAAATTATGACACTTTACACTAAAGGATTGGAAGATTTCAAAGAGCACTTAACCTTATATGTCCCGTTGAGTATTATTTTTCAAAGCTGTTTGGGTTCTGTTGCAGCCATGTTTATACTTAAAAGTAGTTTTCAGACATTTCGTTTTTTAGATTTAGCATTAGTGGTTAGCTTTGCAATGGCTTATAATGGTGCGTTGTATGCGCAAATGAAACCAAAAGTGATTTACAATTTATTTATTGTAACAATTTTGGTGCACACAACGTTTCTTATCATTAATATGATTCGTTTGGGATAGTTGAAAATGGAAAAAAAAGATATTGAAAATCGGGAGGATGTATATGTACTCGTCTCAGAATTTTACCGAAAAGTTAGAAAAGATCCTGTTTTAGGGCCTTTTTTCAATCGGGTTATAAAAGATTGGGAAGCACATATTGAGCGTTTGACCACATTTTGGGAAAGCAGTTTGTTCATGACCAAAAAACTGGACCACCGTTATCATGGCAATCCTTTACAAGTGCATATAGAAGTGGATCGTGAAAATGACAATGCCATTACTCAAGTGCATTTTGGATTATGGATGAATTTATGGTTTGAAACCCTCGACGAACTTTTTGAGGGCGAATATGCTGATAATGCTAAAAACCGCGCCCGCAAAATGGGTTCATTTATGTTCATGAATATTTTTCAGGCGAGACAAGGTTAGGAAAGTTCAAGGTTTGATATTCAATATTCAAAGTTGAAAGTTAGTCTTCAGTCCTCAGTCGGCAGTCCTCAGTCAGCAGTTTTTAGTCACAGTTTTCAGTTGGTAGATAAACAGTCTGTTTTATGCTATTTCACCTTTTAATCTGCTTAGTAATCTGAAGAAATCCGTATGATCTGAGGGAAAATCAATATTCAAAGTTGAAAATATGCACTATTTCTTTGTGAACCTTTTTTTTCCTTTGAGTAACTTTGCGTGATAGCTTCCAAGACAGTTTTCAGTCCTCAGTCTTCAGTCCTCAGTCGGCAGTTTTCAGTCACAGTTCTCAGTTGGCAGATAATCAGTCTGTTTTATGCTATTTCACCTTTTAATCTCCTTAGTAATCTGAAAAAATCCGCGTCGTCTGCCGGAAGTTCAATGTTCAAAGTTGAAACCGGTACAATTTCTTTGTGAACCTTTGTTTTTCCTTAGAGTAACTTTGCGTGATAGCTTACAAGACGGTCTTCAGTCTTCAGTCCTCAGTCGGCAGTTTTCAGTCACAGTTTTCGGTATTCAGTTGGCAGATAATCAGTCTGTTTTATGCTATTTCACCTTTTATATCTACTTAGCAATCTGTGAAAATCCGCGTGATCTGCGGGAAAATCAATATTCAAAGTTGAAAATATGCACTATTTCTTTGTGAACATTTGTTTTTCCTTTGAGTAACTTTGCGTGATAGCTTACAAGACAGTTTTCAGTCACAGTTTTCAGTCACAGTTTTCAGCCGACAGATAATCAGTCTATTTGATTCAGTTTAACATTCAGTACAACCAAAGTAGATCAACTTAGCAATCTGCGAAAATCCGCGTCGTCTGCGGGAAATTATTTCTGGCAATAGGCGATCTTGGTATATTGACGATTCATAAAACCCATCCAATAAAGATTTTCTCAGTGAATCTCAGTAAAACATTTTTTTCCACCATCCGTCATCTGTCATCCGTCCTCGGTCATCCGTCCTCGTTCATCCGTCATCCGTCATCCGTCCTCGGTCATCCGTCATCGTTCATCCGTCATCGTTCATCCGTCCTCGGTCATCCGTCCTCGGTCATCCGTCATCCGTCCTCGGTCATCCGTCATCCGTCATCCGTCAAATTCACTCTTTCTTACTGAGACCGTGACTTATCCAAACTATCTGAACTTTAACATTTTTTAATCCGCAACAAACCAACAAAAAAGGCTAAATTTGCACTGCTTAAATAAAAGTGCAAAAAACAGTTCTTCTATCATGCAAAAAAGACTCGCTAACATCCTTTTTTCTACACGTTTAACCGCTATCCTATTTGTCGTATTCGCCGCCGCAATGGCCACCGGGACATTTATGGACGCCAACCAAGAAACATCACCTACTCCTTATACACGGCATTTAATTTACAATGCCTGGTGGTTTGAAGCCATTATGGGGATGTTTATGATCAATTTTATTGGTAATATGTTTCGTTACCGATTATTGAGATGGAAAAAATGGGCCACGTTAACGCTACATTTGTCCTTTGTTCTGATCATTTTTGGCGCATTCATTACGCGATATATCGGATTTGAAGGCATGATACATATCAGGGAGGGCGAATCGGAAAGCCAGTTTTTATCGCAAAAAACCTATGTCACCACCTATATCGATGGCGATTATATGGTCAATGGTGTGGCGCAACGAAAAGTAATCGAGCGCGAAGTGGATTTCTCATACCGACTAAACAATCACTTTAAAGTCGAAACTGAATATAATAACACTCCTGTGACCATTGAACTTGAAAAGTACATCAAAGGTGCAGAATTGGATATTATTCCTGATGAATCTGGAGAATCCTATTTGAAGTTGGTGGAAGCTGGAGACGGCAGTCCGCATAATCACTTTTTGAAATCTGGAGAAGTTCAAAACTTACATAACGTATTGATTTCCCTAGATAAACACACGCCTGGTGCCATCAATATTATGACGACGCCAGAAGGTGGTTTAACCATTGAATCGCCTTACGATGGCGATTATATGACCATGGCCACGCGCGCCACAGGAATTCTGGTAAAAGACAGCGTGCAACCGTTGATTTTACGTTCGCGTTACGTTATTGGAAATATGTCCATGGTTTTTCCTAAACCCGTAGAAAAAGGCGTTTTTGATGTGGTTAAAAAATCAGAAATGCTGAAAGGCGATGAAGATGGCGTCGTGATGAAAGTGACGGTCAATGGCGAAACCAAAACTGCAAATATCCTTGGTGGGCCTTTCAAAAACAACCCTTTTGAACAAGTGCAATTTGGCGATCTGACGATTGCGCTTAAGTACGGTTCCAAATTGATGGAATTGCCTTTTGAAATAAAATTGAATGAATTTATTGGTCGAAAATTCCCTGGAACAGAGAAAAGCTATTCATCTTATGAAAGTAAAGTTACGGTTTTGGATAAGGAGGAAGGCGACTATGACTACCATATTTATATGAATAATATCTTAGACCATAGAGGCTATCGCTTTTTTCAAGCAAGTTTTGATCCAGATGAAAAAGGGACCATTCTTTCTGTAAATCATGATTTCTGGGGGACTTGGGTAACTTATATTGGATATTTCTTATTATATATTGGACTTATGGCGATTTGGTTTGATAGAAACACGCGATTTGCAGATTTGAATAAAATGCTGGATAAAGTAAAAAAGCAAAAGAGCAAAGTGTTAACCATTTTATTTATAGCGTTTTCTACGTTGGGCTTTTCACAAGAACATTCTGCAGATGATGGACATGATCATCGTGGTAGACCGACCAAAGCGCAAATTGATTCAGTGCTAAAGGCCAACATCACGCCAAAGGAACATGCCGATAAATTTGGACATATTGTTGTTCAGGATTACAGCGGGCGTATGATGCCGATGGATACATATGCTTCTGAAATGTTGCGCAAAATAAGCAAGCACGATACTTATGAAGGGTTTGATGCCAATCAAATCATACTGTCCATTCAGGAAAGTCCGTTGTTATGGTATAACGTGCCCATCATTTATTTGGCGCCGAAAAAAGCAGATACCATTAGAAAGATCATTGGCGTTCCATTTGATCAAAAACATGTGGCCTTCATCGATTTCTTCACAGAAACAGGTAACTATAAATTACAGCCATATCTTGAAGAAGCTTACAGAGCAGCAATTCCAAATGGATCTCAAAAAGAGTTTAAGGAAGCCGATCAGCGTGTTAATTTAATGCACAATACCTTAGAAGGGCGTGCTATGAAAATTTTCCCAGTCCCTAATGACGATAACAACAAATGGATTTCTTCAAAAGAGTTTAGAGATGAAGGGTATCGCGAAAAAATAAGTGACTCTCTTTTGGGGAATTTCATCAACAATGGTTTTAGCGCGTATCTATTGACGCTCAACAGTGCGAAGCAAGATGGCGACTTTTCAAAGGCAGATGCCGTACTGAATGGTATTACCAAGACCCAAGAAAAATATGGAAGCGAGGTCATGCTGTCCGAGAAAAAGATAAAAACAGAAATTGCGTATAACAAATATGATATTTTTAGGAATTTGTTCAGTTGGTATATGTATGCTGGAACGCTCATGTTCATTCTGTTGATTGTACAGATTTTCAAGGGTAACAATAAGTTTGTGAATGTCAGTGTTAAGACTTTCAAATTTATCATTTTAGGATTGTTTATTCTCCACACTTTAGGATTGATTGTCCGTTGGTACCTTTCAGGGCACGCGCCTTGGAGTGATGCTTATGAATCGATGATTTATGTAGCTTGGGCAACCATGTTCTTTGGATTAGCCTTCGGCCGTAAAAGTGATTTGACCATTGCGGCGACCGCCTTTGTGACTGCCATTGTTTTGATGGTAGCGCATTGGAACTGGATGGATCCTGCCATTTCAACTTTAGAACCGGTGTTGGATAGCTATTGGTTAATGATCCACGTGGCGGTAATTGTGATGAGCTACGGACCATTTACCTTGGGTATGATTTTGGGTACTGTCTCTTTGATTTTGATGATATTTACTAATAAAGACAATAAAAAGAAGATGTTGCTCAATATTCAGGAGCTCACCATTATTAATGAAATGGCCTTAACTACTGGTTTGGTATTATTGACCATTGGAAACTTTTTAGGAGGTATGTGGGCCAATGAGAGCTGGGGACGTTATTGGGGTTGGGACCCTAAGGAAACTTGGGCTTTGATCAGTATTATGGTATATGCCTTCGTAATTCATATGCGATTGGTTCCAGGACTTCGCGGTCGTTTTGGTTTTAACTTAGCTTCAATTATTGCATTTGCGAGTATCATGATGACCTATTTTGGAGTAAATTTCTACCTTTCAGGTCTCCATGCTTACGCTAGCGGCGACCAGATTGTGAGTGTGAAATTTATTCTGATTGCGGTAGCCATTGTTGTGGTCCTGGCACTTTTAGCCTATCGTAAATATGTCATGTATTACAAAAAATAAGAAATTTTTAGGCATTAGATATGGACAGCCATAAACACATTGTTTATGGCTGTTGCCATTCATATTAAAACGAAGATTTTATAGTTTTTCAAAAAGTAAACAGAAATGGGAATTTTTAAAGAATTTAAAGAGTTTGCCGTCAAAGGCAATATGATTGATATGGCCGTCGGTATTATCATTGGAGCGTCTTTTAATAAGGTCATCGATGTGCTTGTTAAAAAAGTGATGATGCCGCCTTTGTCCTTAATGACCAATGGTTTAAAGTTTCAGGACAAAAGTTTTGTTTTAAGAGATAAAGTTACCGATGCTTCTGGCCAATTGATATCCGAAGAAATTGCCATCGGTTATGGTGCATTAATTGAAGCTGCTACCGACTTTTTAGTAATAGGGTTTACCATTTTCTTGATGCTCAAATTTCTGAATAGAATCAGAGAAAAGGCTCATGATCCTAAAAATAAAACCGTCAAAACCCCTAAGGATATTGAATTGCTTTCACAATTGACCGATTTGATGAAAGAGCAAAATGAACTTTTGAAAAAGGAGAAGTAAACCTTAAAGGTTTCTATGCATGGAATAATCGGAATGTTTTTTTACGACGTTCTAAATGGATTATTTCGTTAGCAAATCAAGCTGTGTATTCCTCGGATAATAACCTGCCTGCCATACTAGAAGCAGGTCACTTAATATGAGATGTCTAACTTTTTATTTTTCAGACAGGACTGACGTGAAATGCTTAGCAATAGTATCGTAAGCAATCTCTTCAAAATCACTAATCACTAAATCGGCAAGTGAATAGTCTTGATCATGGGAATGGAAACTGTCATAACCAACGCAAAAAATGCCAGCGTCTTTAGCTGCTTTAATGCCATTGGTTGAATCTTCTATGACCATACATTCATGACGCTCAAAACCTGAGGCCAATGCAGCGTTTTCAAAAATCTCAGGATGCGGTTTGGACGCTTTTAAATCGGCACCACTTAATTTGGCTATAAAATATGGGTTGAGATTAAAACGCTCAAAAATATTGTTGATGTTTTCCATGGAGGCAGAAGACGCCAAAACCAAGGTCAAGCCATTATGGTGGTAATCTTTGATCAGGTCCAAAACACCATCTAAAAGTGCTAATTCATCGTCGTTTTCAAACAGATATTTAAAATGATGACGTTTAAGTTCCACCAAGGTCTGTGGCCCCATCGGCAACTTAAAATGATCAATCAATAGGCGACTAATTGCTATTGTGGATTGCCCAGTGAAAGAAGCGTAAAGTTCGTCAGGCACCTCAATATTGATGTCGTCAAACATTTGGTAGTAGGATTTATGATGCAGCGGTTCGGTGTTCACAATCACACCGTCCATATCAAATAATACGGCTTTAAGCATTTGGAGAGGAGTTTATTAATAGCGGTACGAATATAAGAGAATTGGTTAACAATCCCTAAAAATGGTTTTCAAGTTTTTAATAATTTTTAAGTATAATACTTTTTTCATCAAGCTTTTGAATTTTTATTGCTTTTTTTTTAAAAAGCATATACTTAGAGAATAGGAATGTTTATATGTGAAAATAAATCATGAGTTCAAAAAGCAAGATTGAAAATGGCTTTCTATAATCATTTATTCGTAATTTTAAACCTTACTAAATGATCGATTATCATGTCAAAATCAAAATACGGATTAAATACCATTTGCACCCATGTCGGCGAAATCAAGGATGAACAGTTTAAAGGGGCGATTTCACCTATTTATATGTCCACTTCCTATCAGTTTGATGGTGTCGATGTCAAACGTTATCCGCGGTATTTTAACACTCCAAATCAAGAGTATTTATCGAAAAAAATTGCTGCCCTCGAGCATGCTGAAGCAGGCATGATTTTTGGAAGTGGCATGGCTGCAATTAGTACCGTATTTTTGGCTTTTTTGAAACAAGGCGACCATATTGTGGTTCAAAACACCTTGTATGGTGGTACCAGTAATTTTATTAGAGAAGAATTTCCAAAATATGGCATTGAATTTACATTTACGGACGGCTATGAAGTTTCTGATTTTGAAGCAGCCATTTGTCCAAATACAAAATTGATTCATATTGAAACACCTTCCAATCCCTTGTTGACCATTACCGATATGAAAGGAGTGGCCGACTTGGCTAAATCAAAAAGCATCGTGACCACCATCGATAATACCTTTGCCAGTCCGGTTAATCAAAATCCCATAGATTTTGGGATTGATATTGTCATCCATTCCGCCACAAAATATTTAGGAGGACATTCTGATATTTTAGCGGGTGCGGTGGCTTGTAGTAATGCGCATAGGGATCTTATTTGGAATGTGGCGAAAAATCTGGGCGGTAGTTTAAGCGATATGACCGTTTGGATGTTGGAGCGCAGCATGAAAACCTTGGCTTTACGTGTGAAAGCTCAAAATAGAAACGCTAAAAAACTAGCGAAGTTTTTAACTCAACACGACGATGTGAAACAAGTGTTTTACCCAGGACTTAAATCCCATCCGCAATACGATTTGGCAAAGTCGCAAATGAAAGGTTTTGGCGGGATGCTATCTTTTGAGTTGAATGACGAATTAGATGCCATGGCGTTTCAAAAAGAATTAAAATTGATTAAATCTTCGATGAGTTTGGCAGGCGTAGAAAGCACCATGCTATCGCCTCATAAAACCTCGCACGCCTTATTGACGCAACAACAACGTGATGCTATTGGTGTTAGCGATAATTTGATTCGATTTTCTGTGGGAATAGAATCAAAAAAGGATTTGATGGCAGATATTGAACAAGCGATAAAGAAAGTAAAAAGCTCAAAGCTTCAGGTTCAGAAGTAGAACTTTAAAATAATAAGAAACCTAGAAAACACAAGAAATTGCACAAAAACTCATTTCACAATAAAAAATACGATTTTGATGTTCTCGTCGAAAATCATGAAGCCTTAAGACCTCATGTTTTTGTGAACGATTTTCAAACTCAAACCATCGATTTCTCAAATCCTCAAGCGGTAAAAGCGTTAAATACAGCATTGCTATTTACCCATTACAACGTAAAATACTGGGAGTTTCCTGATGAAAATTTATGTCCACCTATCCCAAGTCGCGCAGATTATATGCATCATTTGTCCGATTTAATAAGACGTAGCCATTTGGAGACTGATATCAATATTTTGGATATTGGTGTGGGAGCGAGTTGCATTTATCCTTTGATAGGAAATGCGCTCTTCAACTGGAAATTTGTTGGTACTGATATCGATGAAAAATCACTTCATGTTGCGAAAAAAATCATAGATAAAAACTTTTTGGCGAATGTTATAGAGCTGCGACGTCAAAATGATTCCCAGAACATCTTAAAGGGAATTATTAAACCTTCCGATAAATTTGCAGCTTCAGTGTGCAATCCGCCGTTTTTTAAAAGTCAGGCAGATGCGCTTGAGGCCACCAAAACCAAATTGAAAGGCCTAGGAAAGGATAATGACAAAGTGGTCAGAAACTTTAGTGGTACGCCAAAAGAGTTGTGTTATGCCGGCGGAGAGAAAGCGTTCCTACATAATTACCTTTATGAAAGCTCCCATTATAAACAACAGTGTTTTTGGTTTACAAGCTTAGTGTCCAATGTTAGTCATGTACGATCCATGCAAGCTTCCTTAGAAAAATTAGGCGCTACGGAGTTTCAGGTTTTGGATATGATTCAAGGCAATAAAGTGAGTAGAGTGGTAGCTTGGTCGTTTTTGACTAAAGCGGAACAAAAGGATTGGAATAAAAATTAAACACATTAAACGAGCATTCAAAAATTTGTCATCCTAGCGAATGATTGAATGCTAACAACATGTGTCCATTAAAAAACAATAGAAAAATACATGAAATTAGACATATTAGCTATTGGCTCGCATCCTGATGATGTAGAGTTAGGCTGTGGAGGCACCATTGCAAAAGAAGTTTATAACGGAAAAAAAGTCGGCATTATCGATTTGACCCGTGGCGAGCTTGGCACGCGCGGAACTGCGGAAACTAGAAAAGAGGAAGCAGCAGACGGAGCAAAATTTTTAGGTGTGGTCGTTAGAGAGAATATGGGGTTCGCCGATGGGTTTTTTATGAATGATAAAGCCCACCAATTGGAGCTCATTAAAATGATCCGGAAATACCAACCAGAAATAGTATTGTGTAATGCCATTGAGGATCGGCATATTGATCACGGAAAGGGGAGCCAACTCGTAAGTGATGCTTGTTTTTTAAGTGGATTGATAAAAGTTGAAACCGAATTGGACGGAAAAGCTCAAGAACAGTGGCGACCAAAATTTGTGTATCACTATATTCAATGGAAAAATATTGAGCCAGACTTCGTAGTTGATGTCTCTGGATTTATGGAGACCAAAATAAAAGCCATTCGAGCCTATAAAACGCAATTCTTTGACCCTGAGAGCAAAGCGCCTCAGACGCCAATCAGTAGTAAAAACTTCACAGACAGTATTGACTACAGAGCCAGGGATTTAGGTCGACTGATAGGCGCGGAGCACGCTGAGGGCTTTACGGTGGAGCGTTATGCCGCAGTGAAAAGTTTATTCGATTTAGTTTAATTTTTTTACGAAAAAGTTTTGTTACATCTAACAAATCTCTTACATTTGCAGTCGCATTGAAGAATGCGGCTACATGGTGGTTGTAGCTCAGTTGGTTAGAGCATCGGTTTGTGGTACCGAGGGTCGCCGGTTCGAGCCCGGTCTTCCACCCAGAATTTAAGCTTCTCTTTTTAGAGAGGCTTTTTTTGTGGCCATATTTTAGATAAAAGAAATAAGGGATCAAGTCAAAAAGTTGTGGGATTCACTACTAAGCAAAAATTGTTGTGTAGTCTATATAGTAAGAATTCTACGTTCTTGACCTGAACTGCACACTAAAAGCTTTTATTTTGGCATTGAAAGATTCTGCTGAAGCATCGGTGTTTCTATTGTCATTTGGGGCGAATCAAGAACGTAGAACTCTTCTTCTGCACATGGATAACAATATTTGCATTAATAGAAAATTTATGCTTGGTTTAAAATTAATCACACTCTTAATGTTTTAATAATTGATTTGTGAAACACAATCAAAAACAAGAGTTTTGTTATCTACAAAAAAATAAAGCCAACTTTTTATGGAGAATGAAAAATTTATTTTCTGCCTTGAAGCCATTCCAGATATAGACAATACTGAAACTACGGAGGTTTTAAAAATCTTGGAGGACGTGGCATTGAAACAAGGTATTGCGAGTATTTACAAAGCTTGTGATGATATTGAAGGCCTAGAGGAAAGCTTAAACAACTTGTTATATGAAGATCATAATTTTAAGGATTATGAAATTATTTATCTTGTGATGCCTGGAGAGCACAACAACATTCTCTTGAATAACTATTATTATAGCATTGAGGAAATAGCTGAACTTTTTGAAGGGAGAATGACGGGGAAAGTGATCCATTTTGCCAACAAAAAAATCTTGGACCTGACCGATGAAGAGTCACAATATTTTTTGGATGTCACTGGAGCACGAGCCATTTCAGGTTATGGAACTAACCTTAGCGGAATATCGAGCGTAGGTACTATTGATCGCGTTTTTTTTAGTTTGTACCAAGAAAATGAAGACCTCAAGGAAGTTGTCGAAATGATGTTTCAAAAGCATTTTAACCTCTGCAAATTACTCGATTTTAGATTGTATTATTAACTCGGTTTTCAAGAGGTTTGAAAAAATCGCGGGAAGATATCAGTTAAAAGTTGGCCATCGCGTATATTTTCCAATATCGAAATGAATAGAGACGCTAGGTAGCCTTAAAAAGAATTCAGATGTCATAAGTGCTTACTTTAGGAACACTGAAAATCTACCTTTAAAGATAATGCATTACTCAAAAAGAAAATGTGGTGGTTTTTCCCGTAAATTCTTTTAAATTACTCCTTTATTATGGTTCCCTAAAAAATTAACTTTCAATCTTATTTTAATATTTGATGCAATGATAAAAAAAATAGCCGTTTTAGGATTAGGAAAAGTGGGCAGTCTTGTTGCGACTTTGTTGAGTTCAAAGTATGACGTAGAAGGGATGGAACAATTTGATGTTAAGGAGGAATTTCCTTTTAATATTTCAAAAGGAGATGTTTCCGATGAAAAAAGTATTCGTGAGTTTTTGAAAAACAAGGATGCCATAGTTTCTTGCTTACCTTATTTTCTCAATATAAAAATTGCCGAAATAGCGGTGGACATGGGCGTTCATTATTTCGATTTGACCGAAGATGTACCAACCTTAAATGCTATTCAGAAAATGGCCAAAAAGAGCACCACCGTCTTAGCGCCGCAATGTGGTCTGGCACCAGGTTTTATCGGAATTTTAGGAGCTGGTCTGTACAGTCAGTTTTCTGAAATTCGCATGGTGAAATTAAGGGTAGGAGCCTTGCCATTGCATCCAATGGGGCAGTTAGGTTACAGTTTTACCTGGAGTGCGGAAGGTGTTATCAATGAGTATATAAACGACTCTGAAGTGATCCACAATGGAGAGCGTAAAATGCGCAGTTCATTGGACGATGTTGAGTCTATCAATATTAATGGGCGTCAGTACGAAGCCTTTTTAACCTCGGGCGGATTGGGAACAATGTGCGAGAGTTTAGATGGGAAAGTGGATACGTTAAATTACAAAACCATCAGATATCCAGGGCATAGAGACGGCATGAAATTGTTGCTTTATGATCTTCTTTTAAAAGATGATCGGAAACTGGCGCAAAAAATTCTAAGCAATGCTTTACCGATAGTCGATGAAGATATCGTAGTAGTGCACGCTGCGGTTGAAGGTGTCATGGATGGACAATTAAGAAGAAAGGAATTTAGTGAATCCTATCGTAAAATTACTTTGAACAATAAAGATTGGCGCGCCATCAGTTGGACAACGGCCTGCAGTATAGCCGCAGTTGTAGACCTAGTTTCCGAAGGAAAATTAAAAAACAAAGGCTTTATCAAGCAAGAGGAAATTCCGTTTGACCTGTTTATCCAATCTAATTTTGGAAGTATGTATGAGACCTATAAAGATCCTAAATAATTGACAAGCTAGCCCATGCATCTAACGGTTTGAAAAATCCTCTTTTATAGAGGATTTTTCGTTTTTTAAATTGTGATGGGCGTTTAGTTGATTTATGAACTTAAAGTATTGGACTTCTTTACCGATGATGGATTAGAAAGGGAACTTTTTTTTTAAAACATACTCATAAAGATGTCATTTTCATAAAGGAGCTATGTCTTTCACATGGAATGATATAATGTAAGATATGGTTAAGTGCTAATGGTCTGTTTTATTGTTTTTTAAAATGATGGCGCCAATGGCGCAGATTAACAAGTTATCTAAACTTGTTCCAATTAATATTTAATACTTTTGTTAATGGAGATTCGACCATTTAATATCAGTTTTGAACCCGAAAAAAGAGCTTCCCTTACGGTTATTATCGTTAAATTTCTTTTTATGTTTGATCCAAGAATTTAAAATTGTTGCAAAAGCTCTCCTTTAACCTTTATTTTCATGGAAACAAAAACCAAATTTTCAGAATTCATAAAAGATTTCGAAACTACGCTACACGATTTATTTCATAAAGAAAATAACATCAATCAATTAAGTTTGGAACGAGGTCTACCTGCTGAAGTCTTGAATAAAATAATGTCCAAAAAGCCATTATCTGTGGCCATTCCTTCGGAATACGGCGGACGTGGCGGACATGTAAAAGAATGTCTCGAAATTCTATCCGCGGCTTCTTATGAATCGCTGTCCCTTTCGTTAACTTTTGGGATTAACATTGCCTTGTTTTTAGAACCTGTTGCAAAATACGCTGAAGCCGCTGTGAAGCCCGAAATATTCAATCGCTTTCTCAAAAACCAGAATATGGGTGGTCTGATGATCACTGAACCTGATTATGGTAGTGACGCTTTAAATATGAAAACCTTCAGTCAAGAAAATGATTTTGGTTACAGTGTTAAAGGGTCAAAGCATTGGCAAGGACTTACTGGCATGGCCGATTATTGGTTGATTGCCGCCAGAAAAACAATGGCTAATGGTGACCTTGCTAGGGATGTCGATTTTTTTATTGCCGATAATACCAAAGAAAATCAACATATTATCGTTGAGGAAATTTATGATAATGCTGGTCTTTATATGATTCCCTATGGTTTGAATACCTTAGATCTGGAAATTCCAAAAAACCAACGATTGATTCCTGAAACAACAGGGATTAAAATGATGTTGGATATCCTACATAGAAGTAGATTGCAATTTCCAGGGATGGGAATGGGCTTTATTAAGCGAATGTTGGATGAAGCGACACAACATTGTAAAAACAGAATGGTAGGCGCTGGTAATTTATTAGCGATGGATCAGGTGCAATTTCAATTGGCCAGAATTCAGTCGGCCTTTACTCTCAGTTCTGCCATGTGTTTACGAAGTACCGAGATCAGTGGTATCGAAAACAACCTTGCAACCAATGGTTTGGAAGCTAACAGCATGAAAACGGTGGTAACCGATTTAATGCAGGAATCTGCTCAACTCCTAACGCAACTTTCTGGTGCCAGTGGGTATAGATTAAGTCATATTGGCGGACGTGGAATCATGGACAGCCGACCTTTTCAAATATTTGAAGGTTCTAACGAAATGTTATATTCTCAAATTTCTGAAATGATTACGCGCGCCATGAAAAAGAGTAAGCTATCCAATCTGTTTGAATATCTAAAAACTTTAGATGTTACCGCGGAATCTTGTGAGTATTTCAAAAAAGATCTTAATTTCGATATTGCCAGCAGTCTTTCACAACGAAAATTGGTCGATTTAGGTAGGGTAATCGCCAGAATAGTGAGTGTGGGCTATGTTTTGGAGCTTCAGCATAAAGGCTTTAGAAAAGATCTTGTTGATAATTGCATTACCATGGTCCAGCAGGAAATATCTGGTTTATTCAGTTCTTTTCATTTCGATAACACGGTAAAAGTCATTGAAGATTATTCTGATAATAGCGCTTGGTCAACATTTGCATAGTGCTTATTCTGTCTAAGAATTGATCTAGGACTTAAATTATACAAATGCCTGACTTAGAAATGCCAATTTTAATATTGCTTTTAGAAGTCAGGCGTTTTGTTCTTATGGTCTATGTCTAAGCGTCTTAAGTCAGAGTGCTCATAAATTATTTCCACAACATTTTTTGGAACATAATTTAAAGTGAAGTCTCCTTAAATATTATAAGAAATTATTATAGATTTGCCTTATATAATGGGGTGCTTGCTTTTAATTGTGCAGGCTGAGAAGATACCCAAGTGCTTTTTTGCACGGAACCTGATCCAGATAATGCTGGCGTAGGGAACGATAGTAATACACTGCTGGGCTATTTCCTCCATTTCATTGAAACCATTACAATGATCGAGGATTATTTATTTCATCTTACTTTCCTGCAAATCCTAGGCACTGCCTTAGGAGTTGTTCAGGTGCTTTTGGCCAGAAAAAATAATATCAATAATTATATTTTTGGAATAGGATCCATTCTAATAAGTATGTGGGTGCTTTACCGTTCCCAACTTTATGGAGATATTTTATTGAACCTGTACTATTTTGGGATGAGCATCTATGGTTGGTTTTACTGGAAACTTGGTAAACAAAAGAAGACAACTCCTATTTCCTATTCCAGCAAAGAAGAACATCTCAAGGCATTGGGCATCGTAGTTGTTTGTTTTACCTTGATGGCTTACTGGCTCAAGTTTCATACCAATTCAAATGTTCCGATATGGGATGCTGTTGTGGTTTCCTTTGCGTGGGCAGGGATGTGGCTTATGGCCAAAAGGAAAATGGAAAACTGGATTTATCTTAATATTAGTAATGTCATTGCGATTCCGTTGCTTTTTTACAAGGAGTTATATGTTTATGCTGGCCTGACTATTTTCTTGTTTATAGTGGGCGTTTCGGGATATATAAAATGGCAAGAAATTTTAAAAAATGAAAAAATTGAACAACCTACAACAGCTTAGAGAACATTGTTTTGGAGCCACTGTTTTCTCTCCTGAACT
>NZ_JBDSLS010000223.1:0-21307 GCF_039916245.1 Gelidibacter sp. | reverse complement strand
TTATAACTAGCGAATGTTAATAGCAAGAAATAATCAAGGATTAAAATTTCGGATGATATTCATATCATAGTCCAAATGAAATCAATTTCTCAAGGAAGATGATTTTTGACTTACTTTTAAAACAATTTGAGGAGATAAGCCTTAAAATAAAAAAGCCTGATAATTTGATTTATCAGGCTTTTTGGTTATTTAATATTTTGCGGCTTGTCCTTTAGATGCAGAGTCCAAGATAAACTGCCGAATATCTTCTGTGGCCGTCTTTAAATCGTCTTTTCTTAAATACATCATATGACCACTTCTGTAGCCTTTAAAAGAAACACGATCCTTCATTCGACCGCTTGGGTCCATTTGTCCTACTGTGTATTTTGCAGCAAAATAAGTCGTTGCGCCGTCATAATAACCTGATTGGACCAAGACTTTTAAATACGGGTTTTGAGCCATGGCTTGACGTAATCCATCACGTGTGCTATCATATTGTCTGTCCCAAGGATGCACATCGCCAAACATATTGTATTTAATGTCGGTTTTAAACTTAAGCTCTTCACGCAGGTAATAGTTGATAGCAGGCGTAAAAGAATGTAACCAAGAGGTTAATTCGGCGTTATAATCAGGAGAATCTCCTGCGTTCATTTTGTCTATTCCTAGATAACGTGAATCCAATCTACCGATCGTATAACCTTTATCACGTAACAATTCTTTCCAGAAGAAATTGGTTGGAATATTCATATTATGATCAATAATCGAAGCTTTGTCCAATCCGGAATACAGACTCATTTTTTCAGCGACCTGATTTCTTTCGGTTTCTGATATAAAACCTCCTTTAGCGATGGCTGGCATGACATTGTTAATAGTATATGTCTCTACTTCAGGTAAAATATCTAATAAATCCTTTTGCTGTAAAGCAGGCGAAAGCGCTTTTTGATACCAAGCGGCTGCAGTAAAATACGGCAAGTTTAAAGCGGAATAAATAGGTTGATCTGTAGAGTATATTTTATAATCGGCTGGCGATACTAAAATAACACCGTTCAAGTACATCCACTGATTGTTTTGTAGTTCTTTGGATAATCCCATAACCCTTGGGCCGCCATAGCTCTCGCCGATTAAGTATTTAGGCGATTCCCATCGGTTTTTTCTGGAGACAAAAGTGTTCATCCATTCTGCTAAATATTTAATATCCGCATTGATTCCGAAGAATGTTTTTCTGTCTGGCAATTTGCCGTCTTTATCTTCAACCATTCGGGAATATCCTGTATTTACAGGATCGATAAAAACGATATCGGCAACATCTAAAATAGAATGTGGATTTGGTTTAACGCCATAAGGTTGAACTGGATAACCTTCGTCATCAATATTTAAAATCACAGGGCCTGTATAAGCAATGTGCATCCACGCCGATGCAGAGCCTGGGCCGCCGTTAAATGAAAAGATGATAGGTCGTTTTTCCTTGTCACTATTGCTTTTTTTGTAATAGGTGTAAAATAAAGTGGCAATTGGTTCGCCTTTTGCATTCCAAACAGGTTGCGTTCCTGCAATGGCTTGGTAAGAAAGATTTTGACCTTTAATAGCTACGGTATGATTGGTCACAACCATCGTATCTAAAGGGATTTTTTTGACTTGTGAAAAGAGCAAGCCTGTAGACAGTAATGTTAATAGTAAAAAGAGGTTTTTCATGTAGTTAGAATTTTAAGCTTTAAATATAAGATGTTTTTTTGAAAACTATTTTGAAAACATCTCATCAGTCGATTTTAGACTTTTTTATTTGGCTATAGTAAACGTAAATACAATTCCTTGGCCTAATTCTACAGTTACACTGATTTCGCCTCCTAGTTTACCGACAACACTTTTTATGGTGCTTAAAACGATACCAGTGCTTGGTTTTCTGTTTTCATCCAGGATGGAAGATTGATTATAGTGTCATAATCTGCTTCAGGAAGCGTGTCAAGTAGTCGGTAATCAGATAATATATTTAAGCTTAAAATCTCATTTTCAGCAAGCTTAGGAGATTTGCATCGTGTTCTTTTTAAATGTTGTAGATAGTCAAAAGCAGGCTATTGTTTTAGGATTTTGAGAAATCTTCAAAGACCCCTAAGCCAAAAAGTGCAAAATCATATTTGACAGGATCATTTTTATCTAATTCCCTTAAAGCTTTGTCAAGTTCGTCCAAAGCTTTGGCGTCGTTTTGTGTTCTTCGCAATAAGCCTAAGGCCCGTGCCACATTTCCCGAATGCACGTCTAATGGGCAGGATAATTGAGCAGGAGAGAGCTGCTTCCAGATGCCGAAATCGACACCGTTATTATCATTTCTGACCATCCATCTTAAAAACATGTTGATGCGTTTAGCTGCTGAGTTTTTTAAAGGATCGCTCACATGCTTTTGGGTTCTTCGCAAATGCTCAATCTCGAAAAAATTGCTTTTAAACTGATGAATGGATTTCTGAATTGAAAATTCTTCTGCATGTTTTGAAAATATGGCTTCCAATCCATCGTGATTTGTATAGATGTGATTTAAACTTTTTATGAATTGTATGAAATCGTCATCATTAAAAGTTCTATGTACAAACGATCTGAGTTTCTCCAAATCATCAGACTCATGGTTTTTCACAAAATCGTAGGGCGAATGGTCTAGCATGGCCATCATTTTATTGGCATTTGTAATAATGCTTTTTCGGTTTCCCCAAGAAATGGTGGCTGTTAAAAAACCTGCAATTTCAATATCTTCTTTTTTTGAAAATTGATGGGGAATTTGGATAGGATCACTTTCAATAAACCGCGGATGGTTATACTGTAAAACTTTGGCGTCCAAAAACTCTTTGAGTTCTTGTTTTTTCATTGGTTTTTGCAAAAAAATATAATTTGTAGAATTAATAATTTAAATATCAGCAATCTTCTTGCCATAAACTAAATATACGGAAATCAATTTTGCAAGATCGAGTAAATTCAGTTTAACGCTATCACAATTATTTTAACCTCAATTCGGTTTTATGTTTTTGGTGTCCTTTTAATTGGTTAAATTAGAGGATCTCTTTAAAATTTGACACAAATGAAATCTCTTATAAAATTTGGTTTAAAATCAGCGGTTGCCCTTTTTGCCATTGGCGTTGGGACGAAATTAGGCAAGGATGCCATCAATGATTTAAAAGACCATCAAGATAAACGTAAAAACTCAGATTATGGACGATACTAATGACATTGTAGATTCAACTTTAAACGTTGTAAGCAACTCAATCACTAATTTTGACAATGTTTTAGGTCATGTTTCGCTTTATAAAAGTGGACACAAATTAGGAGGCGCCATCAGCAATTTAATTGATAGAATTGTGGATATTATTCCAATTATAAAATAAGTCCGCTTACAATTTTTCCGTCTACCATAACCAACTTCCGGTCCGCCATGTCAGCTAACTCCTCATTATGAGTCACGATGACGAAGGTTTGGCCGAACTCATCACGAAGTTTAAAGAAAAGATTATGAAGGTTTTCAGCACTTTCGCTATCTAAATTTCCTGATGGTTCATCGGCAAAAATCAACTCTGGGTTATTGATCAAGGCTCTGGCAACTGCTACGCGCTGCTGTTCGCCACCTGACAATTCTCCTGGCTTGTGATGGTATCTGTGACTTAATCCTAAAAAGTCCAGTAGTTCTTTGGCGCGTTTTTCAGCCTCAATTTTAGAGGTTTTTTTTATAAACGCCGGAAGGCACACATTTTCTAATGCTGTAAATTCAGGCAGTAATTGATGAAACTGAAAGATAAAACCAATATGCTCGTTTCTAAACTTCGCCAGATTTTTATCCGTTAGGTTCATGATATCAATATCATTGATGTGCAATGTGCTCTGTTCCTTGGTGGAAGCTCTGTCCAAGGTCCCTAAAATATGCAGTAAAGTTGTCTTTCCGGCGCCTGAAGCTCCTACGATGGAGACTATTTCGCCTTTTTGAATGTTAAGACTGACCCCTTTAAGAACATGAAGATCATCGTAATATTTATGGATATTGGTTGCTTTTATCATAGACTAAAAAAGGAAAGCAAGGTAGCATTTTGTTTGCTGTTGTACAATAAATTCCAGTGTAATCAAAGATTCATCAATCCGATGTATAAAATATGAACAAAGAATAAAGCGGGAATCTCGTCTTGTAGGTTCAGGTAATAAGAACGAAGCCAATTTCCATCAATCATAAATAAGATATGGCAATCCAGAAGGTTTTCTCCCGCAGAACTTTCTAATTCACACAGATCAGATTCGCAATCTATCCTGCTTATAAGAGAAATCCATCCCTTTAACTCGAAATATTATTTAAATCCATGGGAACGTCCTTCGCATATATTTGAAAAATGAATTGATTGTAAAACTCGCTTTATAGTTTACTTTTCATTTTTATGCTGTATTTTTATATGAACTCTAAAAAAGAAAAGATGCCTTACGACCATTTTGAAGCATACGACATCAAAGTCACTGAAGAAATTAAAGAAAGATATAAATACATTCTTCAAGAGCTGGGTGAGGATGTTAGCAGAGAAGGACTGTTGAAAACTCCAGAACGCGCTTCCAAGGCGATGCAGTTTTTGACGCAAGGCTATCATCAAGATGCCGCTGAAATTTTGAAAAGTGCGATGTTTAAGGAATCCTATAATGAAATGGTCATTGTTAAGGATATTGAGGTGTATTCTCTTTGCGAGCATCATATCTTACCGTTTTTTGGAAAGGCTCATATTGCCTATATTCCCAAAGGATATATTGTCGGGTTGAGTAAATTACCAAGAATTGTGGACATATTTGCAAGACGTCTACAAGTTCAAGAACGTTTAACAAAACAAATTTTGGATTGCATCAATGATACGCTGCAACCTCAAGGGGTCGCCGTTGTTATTGAGGCTTCACATATGTGTATGATGATGCGTGGAGTTCAAAAACAAAATTCAGTGACCACAACTTCCGGATTTAGAGGACAGTTTGAACAAAATGAAACACGAAATGAGTTTTTAAAATTGATCAGCAATAAATTTTCCTAAACATATTTTGGTATATTTTTTGTGTAAATAAGTTCAATTAATCTTTATAAAATGAAGTTAGAAAACTTAAGCAAAAATAAAAAGTTGGTCTTGGGTATCGTTTTTGACCTTATCGGAATGATCACTTTTATTGATATTATTTGGGCTCCTGTTTCAGGACTCTTAATGTCAAAAATGTATGCGGGCAGAAAAGGTAGGATAGCAGGGATATTTTCTTTTATTGAGGAAATATTACCAGGTTTTGATATTATTCCGTCCTTTACAATCATGTGGTTCTATACTTATGTGTTTAGCAAAAAGCCAAAACTTATAGAAGTAAAAGTAAAATAAGAAAAATCCCTTTCAATTGCTGAAAGGGATTTTTAGTTTTAGGGCTATTAGCCTTTTTTGTTTTTAAAAATCTGAAAAGGTGTTAGCGAGATTATAGGTTATAGGTCAATCCTACATTGATATTTCTCCCAATATTGTAGAGGCCTTCTGATTTTAAACGCGACAGATGATTGATATACTTTTTATCCGTCAAGTTGCTTCCCGAAACTCTAATGTCCAGGTTATTTTTGAAAAGATTGATGGTCCCTCCAAAACCAGCCCCTAACAGATTGTAGCCATCTGTTGTGGTTTCAAACGCACTGATATTAGATTGTTTGAAATTGGTATTCAGTCTCACAAAAGCATAAATTTTTTGTACAGATTTTGTGTCGAACTCAATGCGAAGTGTGTTTGACAGGGAATTGGAAGGAATGAGTGGCAAGTAGCTGTCATTTTTTTGCTTTCCAGTAACCGTTTCAAAACTGCTTTCAAAGTGCAACCAATCAAGAGGATGTGGGTGGATGTGCAATCCAATTTCGCCACCATACAAATTGGCATCTTCCTGTAAATAATTATAAACAGGCGTGTTTTCGATAAGCTCTCCGTTTGGCGAAATGAAAATATAATTATTCACTTTATTATAAAAAGCATTGGCAAAAACTTCAATATGTTCATTTTTATACTCCAAAGCCAAATCTACTTGAAAATTTTGTTCGTTTTTCAGATTTTCATTTCCTATCTCATAACGGTTAGTACCTTCATGAGTGCCATCAGAAGTAAGTTCAGCCAAATTTGGAGCTCTATACCCCGAAGCGAAATTAATTCTGGTCGTGATCAGTTTAGCAATCTTTGTTTTATAGCCCAGCGCGCCATTAAAGCTGGAGAAATCTTTATTTAAACCAGAAATCACGTCAATTGTTCTGTGGTCAAAACGTGCTCCAATTTGAATGTCAGAATTTTCAAAATGAATGTGTGAGGTTGCCAAAAATCCAAGATCATTGGTCGTAGCATTTGGAATTAATTGTTCTTCTCCATAATTGTAATTGCTTTGGGTCATTCCTTGAACACCAACAATAGTTTCAAATTTACCAAGGGTTGGCAGATTATATTTGATATCGTAATTAAAAGTTTTTAATTTCATGTGCAGTGCTGCTTCCAAATCCTCATGATCGTCGTGATCTTCATCATCGAGATCGTCATGGTCGTCATGGTCGTGATGATGATGGTCTTCAAATTCTTTGCGATCATTATAAAGCAATCCTAAACTGACATCTAAACTCGAATTATTAAAAAAGACGGTCGATTTTGAACTTAACACATGATTGGTAATCTCCTGAAAAGGCAGTAAGGGCGTCTTATCTGTTGTTTGTTCGCCAATCTCATCAGGAATTCCAAGTTTCGAATTATTGACGTTGTAGCGCACTTCAGTTTTAAAATTGGATTTTTGATAACCCAAGCCTGCTTTAAAATCCTGTTCTCTGAATCGGCTGTTGGTTACTCGGTAATCTGCCGTGTTGTAATCGGCATGCTCAGCAAGACTTCCTCTGAATAAAAATTTGAAATGTTCTCCAGAAGCTTTATAACCTGCATCGGTGTTAAAGCCTTTGGTATTGCTAAAATAGTTGTAGCTGGCATCGGCTTTATCACTGTTTACTTGGGCAAATCGTTCAGGATTTAAATAAAGCACGCCGCCAAGCGCATCACTGCCGTATAGTAGGGACGCCGGACCTTTAATGACTTCGACACTTTCAATTCCTGCATCGCTCAAGCCTAGGCCATGTTCATCGCCGAATTGTTGATTTTCTAATCGTACCCCTTGTGTGTACACTAAAACACGATTGGAACTTAATCCTCTTATGACCGGTTTTCCAATACTCACACCGGTAGTTATGCTTTCTACACCAGCAATAGTTGTGAGACCATCAGCTAAGGTTACTGCACCTTTCGCTTTTAAATTGGCAATGGTTTTACGTTCTACCATCATCACATTTTCACTCTGAAGTTTATGAAAAGGTGTTGAAATGATAATTTCTTCCATTTCGATGGCCGATGGAATCAGTGCGATGTTTAGATTCGTGGCGGATGGGAAATTAACATTCTGCGAAAATGTTTCATAACCTATTATTGAAACGACGATGGAGTATGTGCCATTTGGAATATTGGAGATCGTATAATTTCCTTTTAGGTCTGTTGTGGTTCCTTTTTCGAGTTGTGGCAAATAGATATTTGCGAAGATTAAAGGTTCTTTTGAATTTTTTTCTACTACGCTACCACTTAGGGTGTTTTGGGAGTAAATGGACGACACTGCCAGTAAGAGCAATGCATTGAATATATATTTCATAATTATGTTTTGAATTAATTTAATACAGATGAAATCTGAATTTCTTCAGAAAGTGATTCTCAATTTCTTCAGAAATAGAATCTGAATTGATTTCAGAATAATTTAGATTAAATTAATTGCAGGGGGACCTCGAAGTGAAAAGTGAAGTCTTTGATATTCGCTAAGAAAGCTATAATCTTTAGTTGGAACAGTTAAAATCTCATTATAGGCGATTAAAACGTCATCTTTTTCAGGAATGGTAAAGGGAATGTTTAGTTTGAACTTGTAAAATTCACAATCAATATCAAAGGTATGAAAATGCGAATCCGCTTCGCCATAACACACTTCGTGTTGATGTTTTTCAAAAATGTGCATTAGTTTTACGGCAGAAGGCAAAAGAAGTGTCACCACAATAATGAGGGTTAATACTCTAAATGCGATATGTTGCCTTAAAAAAATCATTGATTAGAAAACCTTTTAAATCCAAATCTACTCAACATTTTCTTTTCAAACTCCCAGAAGAATTTGAACTGACCAAATAGCCATCCAAAAAAGATCAATAGGACTTGATAAAAAAGCAGTCCAACTACAATGTATAAAGTCCAGTAAACACCAGTGTTTAAGTTGTCTTTAGTAATTCCGATGAGTGCCATAACGGGTTTTCCAACAAAAACTGAAGAGGATCCGGTTATCGAAAAAACAATAAATACGCGAATCATTTCCCATCTGTAATCTAAAATCCATTTGCGCTCTAGTTTTTTAAATGAAAACAGAGTCAGCTTAAGAAGCAATGAAAATATAACGATAGACGCGATTAATACCAAAAATAAATTAATGCCGCCAACAATTACATCAGCGAGTCTGTAAGAGCAATAACCTAAAATAAGAATACCAAGTACAGGAAAAAGCAATTGCCAGTTCCGTTGTATTTGCCAGTTTTGTTTAAAATTATCCATGACACATTTTTGCGGTGCAAAGATACTTCAAATTTCCTTTAAATACGCGGAACAAAAGGCCCTAATCTCTGGTTGTAGGTTAACTGGAAGTAGATGAAGTAATTATAGAGTTTATAATTGACCTCGTAACCATAGTTGATGTTTGGATCATAATCTATTTGAAGTTCATATAAATTGGGGTTATAACGTTGGGGTTGCAACACTCTTTGGTTCCATTCCATGACATAAAGTCTATTTCGGTTTTCTAGATATTCTTGGGAATAAAATCCTTCAGGTTTTGCTGTAGAAGCCAGCCAGGAATTGAAGCCTGGTTCAATGATGAGAATTTCATACTCTAAGGAATCGTTGGCTATTCTGACTGTATCTTGAACTGCAACATTGCTATTTGAAGGTTTCTTTATAGCAGATTTAGAACTGTTACAGGATACAAGGATTAATCCTAATAATAGCAGGGTCGCAATTGATTTCATGATTTATTAATTTACTCAATAAGTTACAAAAATTATGCCTACTAATTTCTCGTTTGATATTTTTCGAATAAAAAAAGCTATACTTAAAGGAGCATGACTTTTGTGAGTTATGAATAATTTTTTAGAGCTTAACTTTTTCCTCCAAACATACCTCCAAGGAGACCTCCAAGCCCACCTTTCTTTTTGTCTCCTCCTAAAAACATTCCAGCAACATCGTCAATGATGCTTCCGTCTTTATTCGCGTCAAGAATGGACTCTAAGAAACTTTGTTGATTATTTTTAGAACCTCCACCTAAAAGACCGCCTAATAAGCCGTCCAATCCACCTGGGCTATTAACATTTTGTTGTTTGGCTTGATTGCCCAACAGTCCCATTAAAATTGGAGCTGCAACCTTTAAAATTTGCGCCACAGAACTGGCGTCAATCCCAGATTTAAGGCTGATCGCTTGTTCTACGTTACCTTGTTTGTTACCAAGGACATGACCTAAAATTTTGCTGCCGTCAGCAGTAACGCTATCATCAACACCACCACTAAATAATCCGCTAAGGTTGCTTAGAATACTCCCGTCATGTTGAGTTGTTATGGCATTTAATAAGCCTTGCGCACCTTCTGGAGAAGAGACGTTACGTTTCATGGCCGTCATTAAAACAGGTAATGCCATTGATAAAACTTCATGCGCCTTGTCTTGTGGCTGATTGGTATGAGCCGCCACGCCGCTAACCAAAGATTTTCCAAGGTCGCTATTTAAAATATCTAATATTCCAGACATAATTAATTGATTTATAGTTCAATGAGTTAAATTACAAAAAAATGCTCACAACATTGGTAGTTGTAAGCATTTTTATAGGGTTTATGTTAATAAGTTTTAAGCGGTTTCAGATTTTAAAATACTGATTATTTGAGAGGCTAATTCCGTCCCAATGCGATCCTGGGCTTCATTAGTCGCTGCACCAATATGAGGAGTTAAGGATATTCTTCCATTCATTAATACTTGAATGGCCGGTGTTGGCTCACTTTCAAATGTGTCCAATCCAGCAAAAGCCACTTTTCCATTTTCCAAGGCCTGTACAAGTGCAACTTCATCAATGACGCCGCCACGAGCAGCATTTACAATGCCCACGCCATTTTTCATTTGATCAAATTCTTTGGTGCCAATTACATAGCCCTCTTGTGCCGGGACGTGCAACGTGATGAAATCTGATTGCTTAAGGATATCTTCCATCGGCACAGTACTAATTTCGAAATCCACAAACTGACCATCGAAAAAATCAACTTTAATGGTTGCTTTATCAACAAACATATCGCTCGCAATGACTTTCATGCCTACGCCAAGAGCGATTTTGGCAACTTCCCGTCCAATACGACCAAAACCAACGACTCCTAGAGTTTTACCTCTTAATTCGGTGCCTTTAGCATAGTTCTTTTTAAGCGCGTTAAATTTTGAATCGCCATCTAAAGGCATATTTCTGTTCGCATCGTGCAAGAATCTTACACCTCCAAACAAATGTGCAAACACTAATTCTGCAACAGATTGCGATGAGGCAGCAGGTGTATTGATAACCTGTAGACCTTTGCTACGTGCATAATCCACATCAATATTGTCCATGCCTACGCCACCACGACCAATGACTTTAAGGCCTGGGCACTCATCAATAATATCTTTTCTTACCATGGTAGCGCTTCTTACCAACAATACATCGATATGATGTTCATTAATATAATTGACTAGTTGTTCTTGGGCCACTGTAGTTGTAATCACTTCAATTCCGGCTGCCTTTAAGGCGTCAATACCGCTTTGTGAAATTCCATCGTTTGCTAATATCTTCATCTTTTTAGATTTAAAATTTAAGGTTCAAAATTTAAAATTGATTCACTTCAAAGATCGAATCCAAAATATATTTTTAATGTTTTTTTTTTAAGAAAAACTTTCTGCCAATTGCTGATTGCCAACTATTGACTGCCAACCTAATTTAAGCTTTCGCCTCCAATTCGCTCATGACTTCTACCAGTGCCTTAACACTATCTAAAGGCAAGGCATTGTACATGGAAGCTCTATAGCCGCCAACACTTCTATGGCCACTTAAGCCACTGATGCCAGCTTCTTTCAACATGGTTTCAAAGGTTTCTTTTAATTTATCATTGCCCAAAGTGAAGGTTGCATTCATCATTGAACGGTCGTCCTTAGCAGCATAGCCCTTAAACAACGGATTGAGATCAATTTCAGAATAAAGAACGCGTGCTTTCATTTCGTTAACTTTTTCAATCGCTTTGATGCCGCCTAGGTTTTTAAGCCATTCCAAAGTGAGCATAGAAGTATACACTGCATAAACTGGAGGCGTATTGTACATGCTTTCTTTAGCAATATGTTCTTGATAATTCAAGATGGCCGGCATTTTGCGTGACACTTTACCTAAAATATCTTCTTTAACAACGACCAAAGTTGTTCCTGCAGGACCCATGTTTTTTTGTGCACCTGCATAAATGAGATCAAATTTAGAAAAATCCAATTCACGTGAAAAAATATCACTACTCATGTCGCAAACCATTGGAATTGGCGACTTCGGGAATTTGTGCATCTGTGTCCCAAAAATAGTGTTGTTGGAAGTGCAATGGAAATAATCAAAATTTGAAGGAATAGAATAGCCTTTAGGAATGTAGTTGAAACCAGCATCTTTTGAAGAGGCTACTTCCACGATCTCACCATAAATCTTAGCTTCTTTAATGGCATTTGTGCTCCAGGTACCTGTATTCAAGTAGCCTGCACGTTTTTCCAATAAGTTTTGGGCCGCCATAACAAACTGCATGCTCGCTCCACCTTGTAAAAACAAGGCTTGGTAGCCTTTTCCTTGCAGACCTAATAGCTCCAAAGCTAAAGCTCTGGCATTCTCCATAACATCTACAAAGTGTTTACTTCGATGTGAAATTTCCAATAAGGATAATCCCATATTATTGAAGTCAATAACTGCCTCGGAAGCCTTTTTTAGGACCTCTTGAGGTAAAATTGACGGTCCGGCGCTAAAATTATGTATTTTCATTGGTTTTTATTTTTTCAGAGATACAAAGGTGCTAAATTCAAAAGTAAATGATGGCAATAAAATGATAATTTATTAACTACAATTTTAATAAAAATGCAATAGTGTCAACGTTATCAGCATAATTCCATAGCTGCGGAAATTGTGTTTGACCGAAAGCCACAGAATTATCCGTAATCCCTTTAGATACGATGCATTGAATGTTATTTTCGATGTCTTTAAGCTGTTGTTTTAAGGCATTATTGTCATTGTAATATTCGTAAAACAAGGTGGCAATGGGGGAGCTGTAGCTTGTATCTTCCTTGATCATTAAAAAGCCATTTTCCAACAGATCAAATTCACTCATAATATAAACAGCCTTATTATAATCATAATTGTTAGCGTATTTATGTTGATTGATGATAGGATGCCATTCATAAACCCCCTTAAAGAAGGCGTCGAAATTATAGCCGTTGGGCACAAATAATTTCGAAACGTTCCTGCAGCCTAAGCCATAATATCTAAAAATATCTTCAGAAAGTGATTTCATTTCTTCGTCAGTTTCTTCGCCTGTCAAAATGGCGACCGAATTTCTGTTTTTTCTGATAATGGAAGGTTTTCCTTTAAAATAATGCTCAAAATAACGCGCAGTATTATCACTGCCAGTTGCGATTACGGCATCAAAATCGGTTAATTTTTCTTCCGTAAATTTAATTTTTCCTTTAAATGCTGGTTCAATATGTTCTAAATACTTGGCTAAATAGGGCAGCAGATGTTTGTCATTTGAAGATTGTCTCACCACAACGTCATGTCCCGAAATCAGAACAGATAAAAAGTCGTGGAAACCAACTAAAGGAATGTTTCCAGCCATGATTATGGCGACTTTTTTAGGGGTTATATCATTAAAGCTATACTTTGCTATCCATTCATTAATCGATACGTCTGTCAACGACTTAGACCATCCATTTAAGGAAAAGCAAATGTTCTCTTTAGTGAACCAGCCATTGTGCTCATGCGCCAATTTGATTTGATGTTTAAAGCCATCAAAAAACAAATCGTTTCCTGTGATATTTTCGTTTGTTTTAAAGCTTTCAGTTGAAAATTGTTGGATAAATTCCCCCAGTTTTACAAAAGCGTTAATTCTTTGTTGTAAATCCATTCTGTATTTGGTTATGAATAGTTTTGGCGTTATTTTTGCATCGCAAAGTTAGAAAAATGAAATGAAGCGAGATTTATTTAAGTCTTAACTTTTTCTAAATGGATTTAAAAGGATTGAAAAATCGCATTAAAACCCATAAAATCTCATCAAATTTTTCTAAGATTAAATTTTTTAAAGATTAAGATGCTATGGCAATTATAATAACAGATGAATGTATAAACTGCGGTGCATGTGAGCCAGAGTGCCCAAACACTGCAATTTATGAAGGTGCGGACGATTGGAGATATAAGGATGGTACAAGTTTAAAAGGGAAAGTGGTGCTTCCTGATGGCAAGGAAGTCGATGCTGAAGAGTCGCAAGAGCCTATCAGTGATGAGATTTACTATATTGTTCCGGATAAATGCACGGAATGTAAAGGCTTTCATGAGGAGCCACAATGTGCGGCCGTATGTCCTGTAGATTGTTGTGTACCTGATGACGAACATATGGAAACCGAAGATCAACTTTTAGGAAAACAGCGTTTTATGCACCCTGAAGGTTGATTAGACATAAAATATAGGAGTGAAAAATCCCAAGTATAGCTTGGGATTTTTTTATGCAAATAATTCAGATAATTGACTAAATTTGCAGTCGCAAAAAAATGCGATTTTTTTAATGAGATTCCTGCTGATGCGGGAACCAAATACAAGTTTTTCAATGAAAGCCGGAATTGTAGGATTACCAAACGTAGGGAAATCAACCCTTTTTAACTGTTTATCTAACGCTAAAGCGCAAAGTGCCAACTTTCCGTTTTGCACCATTGAGCCAAATATTGGTATTGTCAATATTCCAGATCCACGCTTGGAGCGTCTGGAGGCTTTGGTAAAACCTGTACGCGTACAACCTGCTACCGTAGAGATTGTTGATATTGCAGGCTTGGTAAAAGGCGCTAGTAAAGGCGAAGGTTTAGGGAATCAATTCTTGGCAAACATCAGAGAAACCGATGCTATTTTGCACGTGTTGCGTTGTTTTGACAATGACAACATCATCCATGTGGATGGCAGCGTAAATCCTATTAGAGACAAGGAAACGATTGATATGGAGCTCCAGTTGAAGGATTTGGAAACCGTTGATAAAAAACTTGAAAAGGTAAAACGTGCGGCCAAAACCGGAAACAAAGAAGCGCAAAAAGAAGAAGCTGTTTTACTGAAAATTAAATCCGCTTTAGAAGCAGGAACTTCTATCAGAGCTTTGGAATTTGAAAAGGAAGATTATGATGAGTTTGTAGCGCCGTCACAATTTATCACAGATAAACCAGTCATGTATGTTTGTAACGTAGATGAAGGATCGGCTGCAACAGGCAACGCTTATGTGGAACAAGTAAGAGAAGCGGTTAAGGATGAAAATGCCGAAATATTGGTGTTGGCAGTCGGTACCGAAGCAGATATTAATGAATTGGACAGCTATGAAGAACGTCAAATGTTCTTGCAGGACATCGGTCTGGAGGAGCCAGGATCGTCAAAATTAATTCGTTCAGCTTACAAACTTTTAAAGCTGCAAACCTATTTTACGGCAGGTGTTAAGGAAGTGCGCGCTTGGACGGTTGATGTTGGCGCAACTGCACCACAAGCAGCGGGCGTGATCCATACCGACTTTGAAAAAGGATTTATTAGAGCTGAAGTGATTGCATATGAGGATTTTTCAGCCTTAGGTAGTGAAGCCAAAGTGAAAGAAGCAGGGAAAATGCGCGTAGAAGGAAAAAACTACGTTGTGAAAGACGGCGATGTGATGCATTTCTTGTTTAATGTTTAGAAAGTCTAGATAGTCTTAAAAATTGCTACTAATTAGGCTAAGTGTTTGTCTGCAAGCATGTCTTAAGGTCTAATTAGTTGCATTTTTTTTGAGATATTTGAAATTATTACGAAATGCAAACTTAAAACAGTACTATTTTGTAGCATCAGCATTAACAATATTTCATTTATTATCAATTTTATACGTATCTTTAAAATTGGATCAAAATTGAAAATTTATGAAAATCATATTATGGTTAGCTATAGCAATCATCTTTTTCGTGGTACTTTTTTATGTGTTTAAATTCGTTTTTATTACCTCTTTAATTATTGCATTGGCAATTCTTATCATTCCTATTTTGTATTTTACATTTAAAGGAAAAAGTAACGAATAAATCAGAAAAAGAAACTTCTAGTTTCAAGCTCCAAATCCTCAGTCTACAATTTTTAAAACTTTGTTAATTACTTTAACATATAAGGGTTTTATGGTTTGTAGCGAAATCTTATATTAGCAACCTATCTAAATTTCCCCCTAATTATGTCTTTAGAAACCGACTATACCGAAGATAATATACGTTCGCTCGATTGGAAAGAGCATATTCGTATGCGTCCTGGGATGTATATTGGTAAGCTTGGCGACGGCTCGTCTCCCGATGATGGTATTTATATCCTTTTAAAAGAAGTTTTGGACAATTCCATTGACGAGTATGTCATGGGAGCGGGAAAAACCATTGAAATTTCCATTCAGGGCAATAAGGTTATTGTACGCGATTACGGCCGTGGTATTCCACTTGGTAAAGTGGTGGATGTCGTTTCCAAAATGAATACGGGAGGAAAATATGACTCCAGGGCGTTCAAAAAATCAGTGGGACTTAATGGTGTGGGTACCAAGGCGGTCAATGCCTTGTCCAATTTCTTCCGCGTAGAATCTACACGTGATAATAAGTCCGCTTCCGCAGAATTTTCACAAGGTAACCTTACCCATCAGGAATTATTGGATGATACCTCACGGCGAAAAGGCACGAAAGTATCGTTCATTCCGGACGAAGCAATTTTTAAGAATTATAAATATCGCAACGAATATGTTGAGAAAATGCTTAAAAACTATGTGTATTTGAACACAGGTTTGACGATTATTTTCAACGGCGAAAAATATTATAGTGAGAATGGATTGAAAGATTTGTTGGAAGAAAACATCAGCGAGTCAGATATGACGTATCCTGTCATCCATCTTAAAGGAGAAGATATAGAGATTGCTTTAACGCATAGTAAAACACAGTATAGTGAGGAGTATTATTCGTTTGTAAACGGACAAAACACCACGCAAGGAGGGACGCATTTAGCGGCTTATCGAGAGGCTTTGGTAAAAACAATCAGAGAGTTTTACGGTAAAAACTATGACGCGTCCGACGTTCGGAAATCTGTGGTTACTGCCATTGCTGTAAAGGTTATGGAACCTATTTTTGAAAGTCAAACTAAGACCAAATTGGGTTCTACAGATATGGGAGGCGATTTACCATCCGTAAGAACGTTCGTCAACGACTTCGTAAAAACGCAATTAGATAACTTTTTACATAAAAATCCTGAAACGGCTGAAAAAATCCAACGTAAAATCCTTCAGGCAGAACGTGAGCGTAAAGAATTGTCAGGTATTAGAAAGCTCGCAAAAGACCGCGCTAAAAAATCGAACTTGCACAATAAAAAATTACGGGATTGCCGGGTGCATTTTGGAGACATTAAAAACGACCGATATTTAGAGTCTACTTTGTTTATTACAGAGGGTGATTCTGCATCTGGAAGTATTACGAAATCACGGGATGTAAATACCCAAGCGGTATTTAGTTTAAGGGGTAAACCTTTGAATTCTTATGGCATGAGCAAAAAGATTGTTTATGAAAATGAGGAATTCAATTTGCTTCAGGCCGCTTTAAATATTGAAGAATCTATTGAGGATTTACGCTACAACAATATCGTCATAGCAACAGATGCCGACGTGGACGGGATGCATATTCGCTTATTACTGATTACCTTCTTCTTGCAATTTTTTCCAGAATTGATCAAGGAAGGGCATCTCTATATTTTGCAAACGCCCTTGTTTAGGGTCAGAAATAAAAAAGAAACCATTTACTGTTATTCTGAGCAAGAACGTCGCGATGCTATTGAAAAATTAAAGCCAAAACCAGAAATTACCCGATTTAAAGGTCTTGGGGAAATCTCGCCAGATGAATTTGTCAATTTTATCGGAGAGAGCATTCGTCTGGATCCTGTAATGTTGGATAAAGAAATGTCCATCGAAGCCTTACTTGAATTTTACATGGGCAAAAACACACCCGACCGACAAGAATTTATTATTGACAATCTGAAAGTAGAATTAGATATAGTGGAGGAGGTTCATGAGAACTAATAATGCCAAGGTTAAAAACACTATTGTTTCAGTCTATTTTATACTGATTGTGCTTGCCATTTTGTTGGCGACTGTATTCAGTGCCTTCAGCCATTTGACGCCAAGTCCAATGTTGACTTTTCTTTTTCTTTTTGTCGGATTCTTGATCTTGTTTTTTTCTGTTCATGCCGTTTCAAAATATTTTGAATACGATAGTGATGGCAAAAAAGTCATGGTTATTAATAAAGGACTTTTGATGTCAGATTATTTCAATTATCGGGAACATCAATTAGAATTTGATAAATCGCGGTTAATGGCCTTTAAATTTAAAAATTATTTTGTCTATAAAAGTTTGACCCTTTATATCAAAAACTCCAAAGGACATACCAAAAAGGAATCATTTAATGTGACTTTGGTAACCAAAAAGAAAAGACGATATATTAGACAATCTCTAAGTAAAATGGTCAAAAATAATATAAAACCTACTAATTAATACACTTACATTGGAAGAAGATCACTTACATAATGAAGATGAAAATATTCAGGAAAACTCAAAAAGTGAAACCATTACAAGAGTTACCGGGATGTTTAAGGATTGGTTTTTGGACTACGCTTCTTATGTTA
Source organism: Gelidibacter sp. (assembly GCF_039916245.1). Classification (GTDB taxonomy): domain Bacteria; phylum Bacteroidota; class Bacteroidia; order Flavobacteriales; family Flavobacteriaceae; genus Gelidibacter. Next base: position 3,296 of record NZ_JBDSLS010000223.1, on the reverse strand, counting down.
TTCTAGAGCGTGCTGTCCCAGCTATTGAAGACGGATTTAAGCCTGTTCAACGTCGAATCATGCAATCTATGAAGGATTTGGATGATGGACGCTATAATAAAGTGGCCAATATTGTTGGACATACCATGCAATACCATCCCCATGGCGATGCCAGTATTGCGGATGCCATGGTGCAAATTGGTCAAAAGGATTTATTGATTGATACGCAAGGTAACTGGGGAAATATCCTTACCGGCGATAGTGCAGCGGCTTCACGTTATATTGAAGCGCGTTTGTCAAAATTTGCGATAGATGTCGTTTTTAATCCAAAAATTACCCAATGGCAATCGTCTTATGATGGCCGTCGAAAAGAGCCCGTCAACCTTCCGGTTATGTTTCCTTTATTGCTGGCGCAAGGTGGCGAGGGGATTGCCGTTGGACTTTCTACAAAAATATTACCACATAACTTTATTGAGTTGATTGATGCGTCAATCAAGCATCTGAAAGGCAATAAATTTACAATTTACCCCGATTTTCCAACCGCGGGAATTATTGATATCACCGATTATAAAGACGGTTTGCGTGGCGGAAAAGTACGTGTCAGGGCTAAAATTTCGCAACTTGACAAAAACACATTGGTCATTACTGAAATTCCTTTTAGTACCAATACGTCGTCATTAATTGACTCTATTTTAAAGGCGAACGAGAAAGGTAAGATTAAAGTCAGGAAAATTGAAGATAATACCGCCGCTAAAGTCGAGATTTTAGTGCATTTGCCTTCCGGAATTTCGCCTGATAAAACAATTGATGCCTTATATGCATTTACCAATTGTGAGGTGTCAATTTCGCCGCTAGGTTGCGTTATTGAAGATAATAAACCTCTTTTTGTTGGAGTAACGGAAATGTTGCGTCATTCTACGGATAATACCGTTCAGCTCTTAAAACAAAATCTTGAACTTAAGCTAGATGAGTTTGAAGAACAATGGCATTTTGCATCCTTAGAACGTATTTTTATCGAAAACAGGATTTATCGTGATATTGAGGAAGAAGAAACTTGGGAAGGTGTTGTAAACGCTATTGACGCCGGTCTTCAACCCCATATCAAGCATTTAAAACGTGCTATTACCACTGAAGATATAGAACGCTTAACAGAAATCAGAATTAAGCGGATCTCAAAATTTGATATTGATAAGGCGCAACAAAAAATTGATGCTCTTGAAGAGCAAATCGCCCAAGTAAAACACGATTTGGCGCATTTGATAGACTATGCCATTGCCTATTTTACAAGGCTTAAAAATGAGTATGGCAAGGGGAGAGAACGGTTGTCTGAAATCCGTTTGTTTGATGATGTTGATGCCTCAAAAGTAGTGATCAGGAATACAAAGCTTTATGTCAATAAAGCAGAAGGTTTTATAGGTACCTCGCTCAAAAGAGATGAATACGTCTGTGATTGTAGTGATATTGATGATATTATTGTTTTTACGAGAGACGGTAAAATGATGGTCACTAAGGTAGATGCTAAAACCTTTGTTGGTAAGGATATCATTAATGTTGAAGTATTCAATAGAAAAGATAAGCGCACCATTTATAATATGGTGTATCGCGACGGGGCCAAAGGGCCTTCTTATGTGAAGCGCTTTTCAGTAATGGGCGTCACTCGCGATAGGGAATATGATTTGACTAATGGCAATAAAGGCTCTACGGTGTGGTATTTCTCATCCAATCCCAATGGCGAGGCGGAAGTCATCACGATTTTCCTCAGACAGGTTGGAAGTGTCAAAAAGCTGAAATGGGATTTAGATTTTGCAGATATTCTCATTAAAGGTCGAAATTCTAAAGGGAATGTTGTCACTAAACACGCGATTCGGAAAATTGAACTTAAAGAGCGGGGAATCTCTACCTTAAAACCTCGTAAAATATGGTATGATGATGCCGTTCAGCGTTTGAACGCCGATGGAAGAGGCGAGCTGATTGGAGAGTTTAGAGGTGAAGATCGATTATTGATCATCAATCAATCGGGCATCGTAAAAACTATTTTGCCAGAATTAACGTCACGTTTTGATGACGATATGATTGTCCTGGAAAAATGGATCCCTAAAAAGCCAATTTCCGCCATTTATTTTGATGGAGAAAAAGAGCGCTATTATGTGAAGCGTTTTCTGATTGAGCAAGAGGGTAAAGAAGAGTTGTTCATCTCCGATCATCCAAAATCGCGGTTGGAAATTATTTCCACCGATTGGAAACCGATTGCTGAAGTAGAATTTACAAAAGAGCGCGGCAAAGACCGAAAAGATAATTGGGAAGTAAATCTTGAGGAATTTATCAGTATCAAAGGTATTACGGCTTTAGGAAATCAATTGACAAGAGATAAAGTTAACCAAATTAGTTTATTGGAGCCATTGCCATACGAAGTTCCAGAAGAATTGCCTGCGGAAGAGATTGAGGTTGTAGATGAAGATGATATTTCAGAAGTTGAAACTCCAAAAGTGTCTAAATCTAATTTAGATGAGGATTCTGATGACAATTCTGATGACGACGAGCAGGTTGAAGAAAATGGACAGGGGAGGTTGTTTTAAATTCTGTACCTATATTGTTTATAGAAATTTTCATTAAAAACATTATTTCTATCTTTAGGGACCTTAAAAAAACGAAATTAACTTATGATGAAATTATGTCTTTTTGCACTTCTCGTCGGAGGTCTTCTCAATCCTATGAACACCAGTGCGCAATCCAAAAAAAACAATAAGAAAGCTAAAAATCAAGTTGAAACTCCCGCGCCTGAAAAAAAGAAGGAAGAGGCCATAAAACCTTATGACAAAGTAATTACTAAAGATGCTGTAACCGATGAAGGCTTATTTAAAATCCATAAAATCAAAGACAAATATTTCTTTGAAATCCAGGACAGTCTACTTAATAAGGACATGCTGCTCGTCAGCCGGATTGCGAAGTTGCACCATTACCAGGATGCCGTGAAGCGTATTGAATTGATTTTGGATCCGAAATAGCACCTAAATTAAGAGAAGAGTGTAACAATGGGGTTATTTACGGGCAACTGTGAATAACCCTTTGTTTTTAACATAAGTTTGATCGCTTTACATAACATTAAAAAGAAGTCAAAATAGACAATTGACGTGTTGTCTTTTATGTATTGGAGAACAGTGAAAAAATAGGAATAGTTTATGAACCAATCTCAATCAAATTTATTAACTTAATGGTTATGAAACGATTCGTATTATTTAGTGGACTATTTGCAGTGCTTTTGGGCTGTGGCTCGAACAGGCAATTCACAGAACAAGATAACCAAGACTATCAGAATT
>NZ_JBDSLS010000222.1:0-3721 GCF_039916245.1 Gelidibacter sp. | reverse complement strand
CTTCTATCTCTGTTGCTTTTAGATAATTTATAAGTTGGAATTCGTGTTCTTCACACAACGATTCAGCTGCCTTGATTTCAATAATTACGGCTTCAGAAACGATTAGGTCGGCAAAATAATCCCCAACTTGTTGTTGCTTATAATAAACAGAGATACGTTTTTGTTTTTCTACAAAAAGACCTAAGTTTCTTAGTTCTAAAAACATGGCATTTTCATATACTTTTTCTAAAAAGCCATAGCCTAATTGATTATAAACATTGTAGAAACACTTAATGATAAGATCCGTAGTTTCAGAATGTTTATAATTTTCCAAAATGCAATGGTTTTATCAATAAAGAAAGCACAAAAGTTATTGATTTCCTAAATATGGAACGCAGATGACGCTGATCTTTTATGATTTGAAATGATACCTATTAGAAGTGTAGTCAATTTCTACCTATAGACTATCTGTTATGATTTTTTGAAGATTAAAATCAGTGATAATCTGTTTCATCTGCGTCATCAGTGTTCTATCGTTTTATTTTAAAGTCGCCGGTTGCACCCATTTAAACTGATAAGAGTTCTCAGGAATTCTCATACGATCGGCCAAACGTTTCATGCGGTCTGGAAGTTTCATGAGATAGTCTCTTGCTTTTTCGCCGTCGTCTGAAAGATTTTTAATATTTCCTAAGTCCCAACGGTTAACCAGTTTTTCCAAAATGTCCACATAATCAGCAGACGTATAAACGCCAATACGTTGTGCAGTATTAGAAAATTCTTCAAACGCCGTACCAATTTTATCTCCGGATTCTCTTAAGAAATGCGCAGGCATGGTAATTTTTTGTTTCATCATCGTTTGAAACGCGACCATCATTTGGTTAGGATCTACGGCAAAAATACGCTCCACAAACTCAGAGTACGCGTGGTGGTGACGCATTTCATCACCAGCAATCATATTACACATTTTAAAGAGTTGTCTGTTGCCTTTCTCCTTCGCGATTTTTGCGACGCGGTTATGAGAAATATAAGTGGCCAGTTCTTGAAAACTGGTATAAATAAAGTTTTTATAAGGATCTCTGTCGGTGCCGATATCAAATCCATCGGCAATTAAATGCTGTGTGGTGATTTCGATTTCTTTCATGTTGACACGTCCTGATAAATACAAATATTTATTGAGGACATCGCCATGTCTGTTTTCTTCACCCGTCCAATGACGCACCCATTTTCCCCATGAATTTCGTCCTACCTGATCCACACCTTCCACATCCATTAACCAGGATTCGTAGGTAGGTAGTGCTTCTTCAGTGATCATATCGCCTACTAAAACCACCCAAAAATCATAAGGCAATTCTTTCGATAATTCGCGTATTTCCCTGACCTCATCATAAAACGAATCGCTTTCTGAATTCGGAAGAAAATCAGTCGGTTGCCAAATGCTATCAACCGGTATTAAGTATTTTTCAATGAGTGATTCAACGTCTTTCTCGAGATGCTGCATCACTTCCAAACGTATATTTTTTAATGACATCTTAGTTGAAATTTAAGGGTGAATATTTGAGGAAATCGTCTGTTCAACTGTTCGTATTAACTCTTCCATATCTACAAAGGTAGCAATTTTGAGAGGTTGATGTACCGTGAATTTTAAATGATTTCCAATTCCCATCGGAAATTTTCCATAACGCAACATTTTCCAGGAATTGTTAATACTGATAGGAACGATGATGGCTGACGGAGCTTTTTTGATCAAAATTTCTAGACCTTTGGTTTGAAAAGGCTTTGGAATACCGTTTTTACTTCGTGTGCCTTCCGGGAAAATAACGGCGGCATATTTGTTTTTTTCGATATACTCACCAAACTTCATAATGGCTGGTAAGGCTTGCCTCGGATTTTTTCGATCGATCAATACAGATCCGCCATGTCGTAAGTTATAGGAAACACTTGGAATGCCTTTGCCCAACTCTTTTTTTGAAATAAACTTCGGATGATGTTTTCGCATGTACCACGTAATAGGTGAAATGTCGTACATGCTTTGATGATTGGCCACGATGATCAATGGTTGGTCTGTAGGAATATCATAAGGATTGGTAAACGTAAAACGCGTGCCTAAAATATTAAGACAACGCATTAAAAAAAACTGAAGCCAATCTACACTGAGCTTATGGGCTTTATAACCAAAGAGATTTAAGCAAATCCATTGAATGGGATGGAATACAACAAGCGTGATTCCAAAACAAATTAAATATATAACCGTTAGAGGGTAAGCTAATATTTTTCTCATGTTGCAAAAATAATAAAAACTACTTCTAAAAACCTACTAATAGATAGCATTGCACCTATTGTTGCACAATCATGGGAAGACGACAGATTTACGATTGACACTCTCGAAAATCTGCTCAGGTTCTTTATCAAAAGTGCTTTCAATGTTGGTTCATAAGTCTTATTGGAATGATAATTAGATTGAAATATACTTATGAAAAACAGCAGACAGTCTTTATGCGGGTGTTTGTAAATTATGTCAGCGTGGAAAAGCTGATCATGAGAGAATTGAGTTGGGCAGTCCCGATTTGCACCATTTTACTGATAGGGTTAGCCTACTTGGTCTCTGAGTTTTTGGACATGCCATTGATGTTATTTAACCGATAAATTAAAAGCGAGTACAAAGCGTCCACATTAATTGCCAGTTAAGGAATTCATGAATCCATCACTTTACCAAGTTTAAAACCGTTTAAAGTCTTGTATAGTTTTCAAATTGGATTAGAATTAGGCGAGTTAGTTTTTAAAATTCTTGACACGAATTTCACTGCTTCTCACCAATTCACTCGCTTCTTAAGACAAATTATTTACTATATATTTCACGAATGCAATACGCTTTTCTGTTGTAGAAGGCAGACCTATTAAAACAAAAAAACCACGATAAACTTACCGTGGTTCTTTAAAAATTCAAAAGTAAAACTTCAAGCGCCGTGCTTCAAGCTTCTAACTTTTCTAACAATACTCGTTATAAGCATCTACTAAGTTTTCTGCAATCAATTCTGCAGGTCTTCCTTCAATGTGGTGGCGCTCTAACATGTGCACCAATTCGCCGTCTTTAAACAACGCCATACTTGGTGAGCTTGGAGGGAACGGTACCATATGTTGTCTTGCTTGATTGACAGCATCTTTGTCAACACCTGCAAAAACCGTTACGATATGGTCAGGATGTTTTGCGTTTTGGAGACTCATTCGTGCACCTGGACGTGCATTTGCTGCCGCACAACCACAAACCGAATTAATGACTAATAATGTTGTTCCTTCTTTTGCAATAGCTGCATCAACTTCTTGAGCGGTATGGAGTTCTTCAAATCCAACTTTGGTCAAGTCTTCTCGCATTGGTTTTACTAATTCTGCTGGATACATATATTTTAATATTAAAAATTAATAATTTGTCCCGAAGTTCAGGACTGCAAAGATACAAAAAAATGAACTTAGGGCGTCCTTTTGCCGTGGTGAGTTTTAATGATGGCATTTGTTTTCTCAATGGAAATTTACATAATAATTAAGGGTATAAAAAGATGAACTATACTATCTTTGAGATTCTAAAAAAAATAGATACATGGGTATTTCAAAATGGGTAGGTGCAGGATTAGGATGGTCTTTTGGAGGGCCAATTGGTGCTATTATTGGATTGGTAATTGGAAGTTTTATTGATTCCCAATCAGGCGATGGCGCGCCACTTTTAGGCGATTGGCAAACGAAACAAAAG
>NZ_JBDSLS010000221.1:0-10022 GCF_039916245.1 Gelidibacter sp. | reverse complement strand
GTATTTAATCGGTTAGGATCTGCTTCTAAAGATTCCTGCAGGTTTTCGATTTCAGAAAACACATCGTCCAATTCAATCAAACTACTGGTTACCCTTTCAAAAACCAATTTATAATTTGAAGAAAAATCTGCCAATTTAGAAAGTTGGTTTTTAATTTCCGTCAAACTTGGCATCACTCCTATTTCTTGATTGCTCAATAATTCGTGGGATGCTTTAAGGCGTTCGCTTATTTCTTCAATATTATTAAGCGTTTCATATTCTTCTTCTAGCGTCTCCAATTCTCCTTCAACTAATTTGGCATCCTCCAATTCCTTCAGTAGAAATAAATTGTAATCCAACTCTTTTATCGCCTCAACCTTTTGATTTTGAAGTTTTTTAAGTTCTGATTTAACAGATTTCAATTTGCCTAATTGAAGTGAATAATCTTGAAGCAAATGACCATTCTGAGCTAACGCATCTATTACTTGAAACTGAAAATCATCATCGGTTAACTGTAAAGTTTGATGTTGCGAATGGATATCCAAAAGTCGCTCGCCCAGTATCTGAAGACTATTTAAAGTAACTGGTGTGTCATTTACAAAGGCTCTCGATTTTCCGGAAGGAAGGATTTCCCTACGGATAATGGTTTGCGGTTCATAATCCAAGTCTTCTGCTACAAATAGTGATTTCAGATTATAATTGGCAATATCAAATGTGGCTTCAATAACACATTTTTCTGAAGCGTTTTTTACACTGCTTAAATCGGCTCTTTTTCCAAGAATAAGAGATAAACCTCCTAAAAGAATGGATTTACCAGCGCCAGTTTCTCCAGTAATTATGGTCAAACCATTATTAAAGTGAACCTGAAGGCTATCAATTAATGCGTAATTTTTTATAGAAAGTGTGGTGAGCATTTAAATAAGTTTCTGGTTTCGTGTTTCTAGTTTCTGGTTAAAAACAAGGTTATAGAGTTAAGGTTTTGAATGATGTTACCGGATACTATCAAAGCTTCAAACCGTTTTCCAACTTCAAGCTTCGTGCTTCAAGCTAAAAATTAATCTCGCGCCATTTGGAGGCATGTGTTGGTGCAATCCTATTGAGAATATCTTTAATCTCGGTAACGTTCATTTTTGGTCCACCGCTAAAAATATCGAGAATCTCATTGGATTTAGCATCAAAGAACACGCGCATTAAAAATGAATTAGGCCGTTGGTTATTCATGGTCCTCAAATCTTCAAAAACCTTAGCAATAACTTCCTTTCCTTTTTTATCGTTATCTGCCATGATATCCAAACCGTTGCGATGGTAATTGTACATCACCGTTCTGAATTCTTTGAAAGTTGGGGATAATATATTGTCTATGAGCACAAAACGCGATTGCTGTCCGTCTTCCAATTTCCAACCCTTATAATTTCCTTGTTGGGAAAAATTAGTAATGGTTTGTGCTTGTTTAAAAAAGGGATCGCCGCCATTCAACTCAAAGGTATCGGCGTCCAAACCTAAAATCATGAAAACATGATAGGCTAAAACCGAAACCAAATTGGATTCAAATTGCGTCGGATTATAAACTAAATTTTGAAACTCAAGATATTTAAACGTAAAATTCCGGTCATTAAAGTTATATACTGGCGTGCTGTAGGTAGAGTTGAAAACCGGTCGCGAGGACTGCACTTGAATGGTGGCTTGAAACACATCACTATTATAATCATTAATATTGATGACCATACTACAATCAATGCGCTCCTGAGGTTTATAGGCTGTGTTGGTCCATTGGGTGTTATTGATAAACTCAGTCAACTGCCGTTCTAGCGTTTTAAAAACCTGTACGTTTTCATTCCCTGTTTGTTGCGCATTAACCACCAAGTTACAATTCAATTCTTGAGAAAACCCAGCAGTTGTGCAAGCTATAAAAAATATAAAAATAAGTTTACGCATGAATTTGTTTTATAATTTGATTCATTAAATCGACCGCGACTTCGTGTTTTGATTTTAATTCGTTCTCAATAACGTCTTGTTGATCCGTTATAAAAGTAACTTTATTAGTTGCCCCTCCAAAACCAGCACCTTTGTCATTTAACGAATTTAACACAATTAAATTTAAATTCTTAGCTTTTAATTTCCCTTTGGCATTTTCCAATTCATCATTGGTTTCTAATGCAAAACCAACCAGGAATTGATTTTTCTTAATGACTCCAAGAGAAGCCAAAATATCCTTTGTTTTCTCCAATTCAATAGAAAACGAAGTCTCCTTCTTCTTTATTTTGGTGGCTGAAATATTTTTAGGTCTGTAATCAGCCACTGCTGCCGAAAGAATGGCAATGTCAACCGAATCAAAATGATCATGAACGGCATCATACATTTGTGATGCACTTACTACTTTAAGGAGCTTGATAAGGCTGTGCGCAATGGTTTCATGTGATGGTCCAGATATTAAAATGACGTCAGCACCAAGATTGGCCGCAACTTTAGCGATCTCAAATCCCATTTTTCCACTGGAATGGTTTCCAATAAAACGGACGGGATCAATAGCTTCATAGGTTGGCCCTGCAGTAATCAAGACTTTCTTTCCTCTTAATGGCAGTTGATCTAAAATATTTTTTTCGATATAAGCCACAATATCTTCCGGTTCCGCCATCCGACCTTCTCCAACCAAGCCACTTGCCAATTCGCCACTGGTTGCAGGAATCATAATATTTCCGAAGCTATTTAGAATTTTAAAGGATTGAAGCGTGCTTTCATGCTTGTACATATCCAAATCCATTGCAGGCGCAAAATAGACAGGACATTTGGCCGACAAATAAGTGGCCATCAATAAATTATCACAAATACCGTGGGCCATTTTTGCCATCGTATTGGCTGTTGCAGGAGCGATTACAAATAAATCGGCCCATAGCCCAAGTTCGACGTGGTTGTTCCAAACGGCGTCTTCTTCATCGTCATTAACAAACGAAGAGTACACTGGGTTTTTAGATAAAGTGGAAAGCGTTAAAGGGGTAATGAAGTCTTTAGAAGCGGGCGTCATCACGACCTTTACGTGAGCACCCGCTTTTATGAATAACCTAACAAGGTTTGCTGTTTTATAAGCAGCAATACCGGCAGTAACGCCTACAAGTATGTTTTTGCCGCTTAAAATTGACATCTTAATTATGCTTCTTGGATATCGTCCTCAGTATTTCTGAAATAAATTTTATCATCTAACCATTCCTGAACAGCAAGTGCGTGCGGTTTTGGTAATCTTTCGTAAAATTTAGAGACTTCAATTTGCTCTTTATTTTCGAAAATCTCTTCAAGACTGTCATTAAAAGTTGCAAATTCTTCAAGTTTATCAACAAGTTCTCTACGGATATCTGTGTTGATCTGTTCAGCTCTTCTTGCTATGACAGAGATAGCCTCATAGATGTTTCCTGTTGACGCATCAATTTCATTACGGTTGTAAGTTATAGAACTCACTGGAGCATTGCTCTTTTTTAAATCTATCATCTATATAAAATTAACTTTTTATGGTATAGTTTTGAACTGCTGTTTGCAATTCGGCATTCATTTGTGCAGCTTCAGCACTGTGCTTCGATTCTGGATATGCTTTGACAAAAGTCTTGTAATATTTGAGTGCTATATTCAAACGCTCTTGACGTTTACGCTCAATACTGTTGATTCCCAATCGGTACGCCGAGTCAAATCTATAAAACATCGCTTCTTCTCTAAAAGTGGTTCCTGGATAATCCAATAGGAAATTATCAAAGGCTTTTATGGAAGCTTCGTAATCCTCAGACTCAAAATTGGCGATTTTATTATATAGTTTAGCAATCTCAAAAGCTTTCTTTTCCAATTTATAATCCAACTCATGAATTAAAGCATTGGCTTCCGGCAAATACTCTGAATCTGGATATTTATTGATGAATATCTGAAGCTTTTCAATAGCGGTTATCGTTTCCTTCTGCTCTTTACTGTAAACAGGCGATAGCATGTAGAAGCTTTTAGCAGCTAAAAACAAGCCTTCTTCAGCCTTTTCACTTTTTGGATATTGGCTTTCAAAACGCTCAAATTGATACCCCGCCAAATAGTAATCTTTCATTTGATAAAAAGAATTAGCGTACATGTACATCAATTTCTCAGCTTGCGGCTTCCCTCTATATTGTGGTGCAATTTGTGCGAATAGCTTATTTGCTTTGCCAAATTTACCAGCATCATAGAGCTCTGTACCCAATTTGAATTTTGTAGCAATATCTTCTGATTTTAATGCCTTTTGATATTCGCTACAAGAGGACAACACTAATGTGATCAGTAATGTGTAAAAAATGTTTTTCATGCAAGAACTTGTCTTCTTTGTATAATTAAATTGAAATGCCTGATTAAATTTGGTCATAGATTAAAGTTATGTTTAATGGCACTTCGGCATTTTAAACAGAATGCAAAAATACACATTTATAACGTATTATAAAACAAAAAATTTTAAGCTAAAATAACTGTTGAATTTAAGCTACTGAGAGGTTTAAGTAAAATTTAACGTTTTTACCTTTATTTAAGCAGCGCGACGCTTTTTTTTATTTTTTCTTTTAATGGATTTGACACCACAACCAACGGCAACCTTACCGTGTCTTGCGCTAAATCAAGGGCTTCAAAAACAGCTTTAATTCCCGCTGGATTGTTTTCTTCAAAAATTTGAGCCGTAACATCCATTAATTTAAAATGAAGTTGGTAAGCTTCCTTGGCTTTTCCTTCCATTCCTAAACGGATCATAGTTGAAAAATCTTTCGGAAATGCCTGTCCTAATACAGAAATCACTCCTGCACCACCAGCTAAAACAACAGCTAAAGCCAAATCATCATCGCCTGAAATTATTAAAAAATCGTCAGGCTTGTTCTTTAGTAATTGTAAATATTGGCTTACATTATTTCCTGCTTCTTTAACCGCTATAATATTCTCAAAATCATTGGCAAGACGCAAGATGGTTGCTGGAAGCATGTTTGACGATGTTCTTCCTGGTACGTTATATAAGATGATAGGTTTTGGAGAAGCTTCTGCAATCGCTTTAAAATGTTGATAAATGCCCTCCTGCGTTGGTTTTGTATAATATGGAGAAACTGATAAGATGGCGTCAATGTCTGTCAAATCCGTAGCTTGGGTTTCTTCGATAATTTCGGCTGTATTGTTACCGCCAATACCCAACACCAATGGCAATCGGCCAGCATTTGCCTTCTTTACAGTATTAATAACATCCTTCTTTTCCTGTTTAGTAATGGTAGCACTTTCTGCAGTGGTTCCACAAATGACCAAATACTCTGTGCCATTATCAATATTGAACTTGACAATAGTGGCGAGAGCGTTATGATCGATACTCAAATCAGTTTTGAACGGCGTAATCAAAGCTACACCTGTTCCGAAAAATTTTGTCATTATATTTTTTTTAATATGGTTAAGTATTTTTTTAATTCGGTTTTGAATACCTCAAAATCTTTCGTGCTGATATCCAATATGAAATCGAATAAACGGTCGTCCACATCTGACAGACCTATTTTGAAATTGGCTTTTGAAGCTGCAGTAACTATTTTCAATTCTAAAGCATCGTCTTTGTAAAATCCCACCAGCGCATCAAATTCAGTATCTAAAAAGGTTTGGAGTTCAACGTGTTTGATGCTGCCATTCCATCCAAAATCATTTTTACTGAAATAGTTGCCCCACAATCTTTCGGTCTTTTTTTCATCGGCAACAAAAACAATAATCTGAATTTTAGGCAACTGGACACCCAGCTCATTAAAAAAGTCCTTAAATGCCTCTACGTCAGAAAACTCACTCGAATCAATGATAATACCAACAGATTCTATTTTTTTATTACTAATCGCAACATCTTTAGAGCTTAACAGTCTGTTAATGAATTTTTGATTCGATTTTCCCCTAAATGCCTTTAAAATCATTTACTTTTGTTTTGACAAAGGTAGTAAACACAATACATTTATCAATTAACATTTTACAAGTTATTCAATGAATTTTAAAAATCTTCTACTAGTTTTTGGACTGCTTTTCTCCCTTTCTTGTAAAGCTCCAATGGATGTTTTCAAAATTGAAGGCAAAAACGTAAACATCAATGATAGTTTGCAATCCAACGCAGGTATTGATAATTTCATTAAGCCTTATAGAGAAAATATCACTAAAGATTTAGATAGTGTTTTGGGCTATTCGGTGGATACCTATTCCAAAGCAGATGGCGATTTAAATACCGCCATTGGCAATTTTATGGCCGATGTTATTTATGAAGAAGCTGATCCCGTGTTTTTTAAAAGAACAGGAGAGCATATCGACTTTGTTCTCATGAACCACGGTGGCATCAGATCCATTATATCTAAAGGACCAATTAGCAAAAGAACCGCCTTTGAACTCATGCCTTTTGAAAATTCGATTGTCGTTGCAAAATTACCGGGAGCCAACGTCAAAGAGATGCTCGACTATTTAGCAAAGGCCAAGCGTGCACATCCCATTTCTAAATTAAAAATAGTTTTGGATAAGGATGGCAACGTGGTTGAAAGCACTGTAAACCAAGCACCCATAGATTTCAATAAAACCTATTATATTGCCACCAACGACTACCTTATTACTGGCGGTGATGGCATGGACTTTTTTAAGGGAAGTGAAGAGGTTATTGTATTGGACTATAAAATAAGAAATGCGCTCATTGATTATTTTATGAAAACAGACACCATCAATCCTGTAGCCGATGACCGCTTTATTCAATTAAAAGATTAAATACATTTTCTGAAAGATATTTTTTTGAAGTTATGAAACGAGCATGCTAAAATTTTTATTACCCATGGGAATTATTAATTGCGAACAGCATGTGACCATTGAAAAACAATAAGCATAAACACATGAAAAGAAGAGAATTCATTCAACAAACAACAGCTGCGACCGCATTGGTAGGTTTGGGAGGCTTTGGTCTGCAATCATTTTCGAAGAGTCCGAAAAAGATAACCATTTTACATACCAACGACGTCCACAGTCATATCGATCCTTTTGGTCCTGAAGATGGCAGAAACCCTAATCAAGGTGGTGTTGCAAGAAGAGCCACATTGATTGAAGGTATTCGAGCGGAGAATCCGAACACCTTATTGTTGGATGCTGGTGATATTTTTCAAGGTACTCCCTATTTTAATTATTACGGCGGCGAATTGGAATTTAAGCTCATGAGCATGCTTAAATATGATGTTGCAACCGTTGGTAACCATGATTTTGACAATGGTGTTGATGGTTTGTACGCGCAATTGCCACATGCAAAATTTGATTTTATAAGTGCCAACTATGATTTTTCAAATACTATCTTGGATACGCATGTGAAACCCTATAAAACCTTTATTAAAGACGGCATTAAAATTGGCGTTTTCGGTTTGGGTATTGAACTCTCTGGATTAGTGGACAAAAATATGTATAAAGAAACCGTCTATTTAAATCCGTTGGAAATAGCTCAGGACATGTCGCGCATCTTAAAAGAGGATGAAAAATGTGATTTGATTATTTGCTTATCACATTTAGGCTATAATTACCGAAACAATTCTGAAAAACCAAGCGACCTTTCCTTAGCGAAAATGACCAAAGACATTGATTTGTTTGTTGGCGGCCATACCCATACCTTTTTACCCAAACCAACTATTGTAAAAAACAGTGTCGGCAAAAATGTATTGGTTAACCAAGTCGGTTGCTTTGGAATCAATCTGGGGAAAATAGATTTCTATTTTGACAGTGACAAAAACAAATCCGCGGACGGCGTTTCGATTTTGGTTTAAAACTGAACAGGAATTTGACTGGATTGAGAAATTGGTTCTGTTTTCATTTTTATAAAGCTATTTTCAACTTTCTGATGATTATAAACATAGATGCAAAACAAAAGAAGTCCTGCACCTTGTAGAATCTGTTGAATACCTTCAAACAACCAAAAACTCACATACATTGTAGTGAGAAAGCTTAAACCATCAGAAAAGACGAAGCAACATACAATAGTTAAGAATAGAATGGCTTGTGACGTCTCTTGGCTAAGATAAATAGCGATGGCTAAAAAGCTCATCAACAAAAAAGCAATTCCCTTACGTGCCATCAAGGTGAATATCACACTATCAGCAAAGTTATCCTGTACTTCGCTAAACATGATATACATAAAATAACTATTTACCAGAAGAATCAAAATCAGGTACATAGATACAAGGCCTTCAAATTTGACGTGTTTCACTTTTCCAATCATCACAAATGCCAATAACGCAAAAACTTCTAAAAAGCAGGATTCTGACAGCTTAGAAGATAAGGCAAGATGGTCAAGTGCAATAAAAAGCATTCCTAAGAAATACAAAATAAATATGGTGTAGAATATATTCGCCATGAAACGTTAACTGAAAAAGTAGTTTAAAAGCAGCACAGGAATGACAGCGAGCGCAGTTATCTTCGATAATAATGAAAATCCAAAATAGGAGGAAATAATATTGACTGTTATTATTACAGCCAACATTGCGATAATTGCCCAATTCGGTAATAAGTCATGCCATTTTTGAATGATAGATTCAAAATAAGTAGGTTCGGCAAATATAATAAAAAACACAACTTTAATCGCTGATTTACTGCGCTTCATCGACTATCCTATTATAGTCGCAATAAAATAGCGAGTTATAAAGCATTTTTTCGATCGCAAGAATCAATCCAATATAAATTTGCTATACATCATAATTTACGTGGGATAATTTTTATGTCCTTTTATCCTGAAAACGACTTTAACTTTCACATCAGATTATGGAGCAGATTTGTACGCTGAATAAGGTAATGATGGCCGCAGGATTACTAAGGAAAAAAAAACGAAATGTAAGCATGGAAATTTTTTAGAAAATGACCTTCTAAACCGAAGCTTCCTAATCGACAGATGCCACTTTCATGAAGTATGACCTCTGTACTTTAAGCGTTTTAATCAGAATAAAACACGCATTAAAAACGAAATTTAAACCACCAAGTCTTGATGCATTGAGTTTTCCTGGGGCTCATAGACGAGTTTTGACTGGAGATAGAAAAATAAAAAAGCAAGCACAAGAAACAAGGAACACATCACATTAAGCAAATTTATTGCTGAGATATAAAAATAGGCCAACTGTATCACTTCTGAAAAAAAGATAAAAATAGATCCAACCAACAAATTGATGGCTTTTTTATCCTCTTTATGAATGTAATTGATCAAAGACACCGTCAGTAAAATCATGATAATACTATTGTATACAAACTCCATATAATACTCATGATATGATAATTTATGCATGGCGGTATTGGTAACCACAACAACGCAAAACACGTCCATAATGATTAAAATAAGAAGGTGGAATGGATATTTTTTTACGATCTCCACCAAATTCATAGCGCTTAACATTTGCAGTATCAAAAAAGAATAAGCCATGATATACAAAGAATTAGCAATGTAATACACAGGATCCATCTGAGTGTTTGGCACAATCGGAATTTGCCATCTCATAAAGGCTAAAATATCGGCTATTGTAAATGCAATCAAAAACGATAAGAAAAATAAACGCTTTTCTTTGACAGAATAACAATATAAAATTGTTAAGAAAACCAATAGCAAAGCTCTCACTCCTGTGGCTTCAACTTCTAACTCAAAAATTTGAAAGCCCAGAAATAACACGGCTAGGGCGATCAAAACACCAATTAAGATTCTTCGGATAATCATATTACATGTCTCTTGTTCAAGCAAATATAAATAAATATTACAATTAAGCGGATAAATATGCATTTAATCGGTGAAACAAATAAAATTGTAGGTTTTCTACTTCAAAAGTGACATGAAATCATATTCCGAAATTATAGGGATCTGCAATTGCTCAGCCTTAGTTCGCTTGCTTGGCCCCATATTATCTCCTGCAATAACGTAATTTGTCTTTGACGATATCGAACTGGCTACCCTTCCACCGTTATCCTCTATCAGTTTTTTCAATTCGTCTCTTGAAACCGATTCAAAAACACCAGATACCACGAACGCCTGCCCTTCTAATTTATTAGTTTGATTCGCTAAT
>NZ_JBDSLS010000220.1:0-19296 GCF_039916245.1 Gelidibacter sp. | reverse complement strand
TTATCTATAATTATGAAGGCAACCACTTTAGAGTCTTTGAAAGTCATTTAAATTTAATCAACTTCTTTCAGGATAAGGCTGAATGTGATTTTGAGTTTGATACAGAAGAGGAGTTGGATTGGTTTTTAGCTAATGTGATCATTGCAGAATAACGGAATCACTTTGGCAGATTTTTATTTTTGGGCGTTTCTCTTCGGGCCGGGCTTTTCGTTGCAATCTTTATAATCGTGCCTTTCAAAAAGATTTTTCACTGCAATCCCTAACGCGGATGTGGGTTGGTTGGTTAGATTTGTTATCTAAGCCAAAATTTAGGTAAACTTCTTCAAACTAAAGAAAACATTTTGATTAATTCCAGATGAAGATTTTGCAAGGAAGTTCTAAACTCAAGAGCTATATGTTGATGTTCTGTATATCGGTGTTTTGGTTTCAATTTAAAACGTATTTAGTTCCGCTTTTTTTTAAGGTTTCGAATGCGACACCTTTAGAGTTTATATAATATTACGACTGTTTCCTTAGTCACTCAATCACAATTCTAATTCTCAACTAGTTTCTAATTTTTATTGTTGACTCTTTACAAGAATCATATTTGTTGATCAGATGTAATATTGTCTTTTTTGTAATTCTTCACAAAAAGAATTTTCACTTTAATTCATTAAAGAAAGCAAACACTCAGTAAATGATACACATTGTAGGTTGATTGAAGTATACAATTAGTATAGTTTCGATTTATGATAAATAACTTTCTTTTAAAAGAATTTGGCGATAGAATAAGACGCTTAAGAACTCAAGAGAATTTAAGTCAAGAGCAACTATCATATAAAACAGGATTCCACAGGACATATATTGGAATGATAGAAAGAGGTGAGCGAAATATTTCACTTACTAATATGGCGGTATTTGCGAAAGCATTCAATTTAACTATTGACGAACTCTTGAAGTTTGATAATGCTAAAGAATTACTCAAAAAGTATAAACTAAAAACTGAAGATTAATTCTTTAGTTATCAGCCATTATAATACGACACTCAAATAGAAAATATGAGCATAGAAAACATTAGACAATTCATAAAAGAGAAAGCAGAACAATTCGGAGCTAGGGCAGACAACGAATTCAATAAGCCATATGTCGAAAGAAATAACACAGGACAAGAAGCTCTCAAAGATAATGGTGCCTATTTTGGTTTTATTCACCCAGAAGAAGAAGTATCCGGACCATTTCACGATTTTTCTTTAACAATATTTCCTAATGATCAAAATAAGCCTTGGTTGGTTTGCCTTGGAATTGGTTCCAGCGGATTTAAAAATGACTACGGGCTAGCAACATATCCAGGGCTACGGAGATTGTTTTCAAACCTAACAAACGAAAAAGGCTTTTGTAAATCGGATTTTTCTGATATAGAAACTAGTTTGCCAAAAGCAATTACTGGAGCAACGGATTTGAAGCACATTAAAAACACGATTAAAACCTACACTAAAGTTTTGCCTACTTGCCAAATCGTTGATGACCCAGAAAGTGAAAAAGGAAAGCAAATTATTGCTGCCTTTGTAGCAGGTTATGCAAAGCTAAGAGAATGGCCAACTAATAAAGACCATCGAAAAGCAATTACTGAAGCTTTAGAGCCTTTTCTTAAAAAAGAAGTTAGTGATGACATAGAAGATGTAAAGGGTCTGTTAAAAGAACGGAAATATATTGTACTTCAAGGTCCTCCAGGAACTGGAAAGACAAGAACAGCAAAAAGTGTTGCAGACGAAATTGGTGCAAAGACATTTTTCACTCAATTTCACGCAGAGACTAGTTTCTCCGATTTCATTTTCGGAATTAGACCTGACACTGCAAACGAAGAACTTCGATATAAGGAATATTTAGGAAGCTTTGCGGAAGCCTTGAAGTATGCCGTTGAGAATAGTACAGAAAAAGTCATATTAATCATAGACGAGATAAATAGAGCTAACCTCTCCAATGTTTTAGGTCCAATTTTTTATTTATTTGAGCACAAAATGGATGTCTCAAATGTTGAAATAGAAATTTCTCCTAATTTCAAGGTAAATAAACTGCCAAACAATTTCTTTATAATTGCAACTATGAACACAGCTGATAGAAGTTTGGCTGTTGTGGATTTTGCCTTGAGAAGACGTTTTGCTTGGTATAGTATGTCTCCAAAGATAATAAATGGCTCAAGCAAAAAACTAGGAAATGTCAGCGTGAATGTATTATCTGAGGAAGAGTTTTTCTTTAAAGAAGACTTTGCCGTCATCGAGGGAGTTTTTAATTGGTATGCATCAAGTACTGAATTAGACCTTCAGCCAGGTGAAGGGTATTTCATCGCTAAAAATGAATTGGAAATGCTCAATAGAATCCGTTACGAAATCTTCCCTTTAATTAAAGAATATTTACAAGAAGGGCTTCTACGGAATGCTAAAGAAGAGTTTAACAACTATTTCTCGACAAGAATAAATCTATCTCTTTTCGAATGACAAAATCATTAGATGTGTTTTGTGAAATCCCGTGCTTAACTGAACGATCAAGGCAGTTAGACGGAATTGTGTTACAAAAAAAATGGTTCAAATCGGCAGACAAAAGAGTTATTGGGCAATATCTTCAAAAATTTATTGATTACAATTCAGAGCAATTTAAATTCTTGGGGGTTCGACCTTATATAATTGGCTCAGATCAAAGTACTGCATTAACATTTCATTCATCAAGCTTTATTGGCTCAATTCCACTGAGAGCTTCAGATACCGGAAAGCAAATCGGTGATTTTGTAGTAATGCCCAGGTTTACCGGCCGTGATAGATTTGAGGATTATATTGAAATTTTAAACCTACTCGGAACAGAAATCAGCCCAGAGGTGATAGATAGTTTGCCCCTAGCATCAGGTAAAAACTTTAGACCGCCATTATATTTAGAAGCTGTGAAATTTATTGCCTCTCTTGAAAAACTAACGATAAGACCTTGGCGTAAGTTTGACAACGTTGAAAAAATTTCCAATCAACCTACTGGACAATTAAACTGGACTAAATACATTAATTCGGAATACAAAGTTGAAAACCGTTTAAAGTTTCCAGCTAGAACCAATGTGTTAAGCGAGTTTCACAGCGAATATGCAGAAATTAGAAATGTGTTTGATATTTGTAAAAGTGAACTCCTTTCAGCTAATACACCACAAAGAATAAAAAACACACTACGAAATAGGTTAAACTTTCTTGATGAGCGGTTGTATCATCATAAGCCAAAAGTAACCAATAAAATAGTTGTTCGGTTTTCAGACAGCCCATCAGTAAAAGCTTGTAAAGAACAAGCAAATAAAATTCTTAACTTTAATCTTGTTGACAGTACGGCGTGGCGTGTTGACTTTTCTGATGTATTTGAAAAATTTATTCAACATATATTTAAAGAAACCGCAAAAGAAATTGGTGGTCGACTTTATTCAAATTTCAAATTCCGCAGTAAAACTTCAAAGCATTACTCTTGGGAATTAAAACATATTGAACCTGATGCTATTTTTCATAAAGAAAATTTTATGGTGTTCATTGACGCAAAGTACAAATCAAATCTTTATAATAAATTTGACCAAAGTGAAGTGCTTAAAGAATATCATAGGCACGATTTACACCAAATAATGGCTTACTCCTCATTTAGTAAATCGGATTTTAAATATGGCTTTCTTTGTTACCCATCAGACAAAATAGAAATTAAACATATTGAATATAAAAACGGGATAAACAAAGTGACAAATTCAATTTTGATTTTGGGAGTACCCTTGAGAAAGGACGCTATAAAGGAAACTAAACGACTTTTGACGAATGAACTTAACAAAATTGAAACAATAATTACTGACAAATAACAATTAATATAGTCAATTGCCTAAAAAATGCATAATAGGGAACTGAAACCTCCATCATATTATAGGTGTAGTTTCTCAGGAAACGATTTCGGAATTGCCGACTAATTATAGCTGTAATCGATATCTTGTATTTATCAATATTTAATAAAAGGAATTTTAAAATATTTTATAGAAAAAAAACTTTTCGAAATCATCTTGATTAAATTAAAACACTCGAAAAGCAATTTAACTTAAAATTTAAAATTTTTTTTTCTAGCAATTGAACATGGATATGATTCCTGAAAATTTCTTGGTGATGATTAATTTATAGCTAGCGTTTAATTTTCCAAATATGACACAGTAAAAGGAAGTAATCTTCATTTGCGACATTATTCAAAAAAGATTTTATTTTCATATAGAGCTTTTATTTTATTAGAGACTAGTTGCGTTACTAACTCATAGATGCCTTGATTCATAGTTCAGTAAATTCTTTTAAAATAGGCAAATCAGCCTCCGCCCAATCCAAAGTGTATAATTCATCCTTATCCAATAGAACATGATCAGCATGCTCTTTTAGTTTCAATTCTCCTGAAACATACTCACCAATAAATGGTATCAAATTAATTTTAAAGTTGGGGTATTGATGAATTACGGCCGTGAGTTTTCGTTTTAAATTAATATGGATGTTGAGCTCTTCGAAGATTTCTCGTTTTATACACTCTTCTTCACTTTCTCCAGGTTCAATTTTTCCACCAGCAAATTCCCATTTCAAAGGAAGGCTCATGGTTTCACTTCTTTGAACTGCTAATACTTTATTTCCAAAGTGAATAATTGCACAAGTAACGGGTATTGTTTTCAATGGTCTTTGACTTTTTAATGTGAAATGAGCATTTCCGCAAAAGATACTAATTTTTTATTAGCAGACGAGATTAATTCCAAAGGCTCTATTCCAACGAGTTTCCTGAACATAGTTATTAATTGTTTTAATCGCTTAAATTCTGGTTTTTTTTTCTGATGCAGATTTATCTTTTTGACAATTGAGTTTTCAACTGTATAGAACTTTGTTTCTATTTATGAAATTTTACTTAAAAAGACTATCTGCGTTAGGGATTACGAATCCAATTTTATTTTATTAATAGGAATTCGTGATACCGCTTCGCTAAATTGTAGTGAAAAGCCCACAACGACCTCGATTTTTATCGGGAGAGCGAGGACTTGCAACGGATAGCCCGACCTAAAGGGGAACGCCCAAAAACTAAAAATTAATTTTTTAAAATTTTTGACACGAATTCCACGAATTTTCACAAACTCACTCGTTGCCAGAAAATGCCGGCGTAAATTCTTTACTATAAATTTCACGAATGTAACATACTTCCAGTCTGTTTTAAAACCCCCGCCAGAATGCATTTCGGGCTGGTATGACACTTTATAGTTCATAGTGATTTAGTTAACAAGACCTCCTGCGTTAGGGATAGCAGTGAAAAGCCCACAGCGACCCGATTTTTATCGGGGGAGCGAGGACTTGCAACGGATAGCCCGACCCAAAGGGTAACGCCCAAAAACTAAAACTTATACTATTCTAATGCGCCTCCAGCCAATCCTCTCCAACCCCTAAATCCACAATTAACGGCACAGTTAACGTATAAGCACTTTCCATCTCCGTCTTGACCATTTTTTTGATGTCTTCCAATTCTGGTTTATACACATCAAAAACCAACTCATCATGTACCTGAAGCAACATTTTGGTTTTGAATTGGCCTTCGTCCAACTTTTTGTGAATGTTGATCATGGCGATTTTAATAATATCGGCAGCACTTCCTTGGATCGGGGCGTTCACGGCATTACGTTCTGCCGCGCCTCTGACCACTGCGTTCCCAGAGTTGATGTCTTTTAAATAGCGGCGGCGACCTGAAACGGTTTGTACATAACCATGATGTCGAGCAAATTCGATTTGCTCGCTAATATAACGACGCAGTTTTGGATAGGTCGCGTAATAGGTGTCAATCAAATCTTTGGCCTCACCTCTTGATAAATCCGTTTGATTGCTCAATCCGAAAGCGGAAACACCATAAATAATTCCAAAATTGACCGTTTTAGCATTGCTACGCTGCTCGCGTGTCACTTCTTCAAGGGGCACATTAAAAACTTTTGAAGCGGTAGAAGCGTGAATATCCTCACCATGTTTAAAGGCGTTGATCATGTTTTCTTCTTCGCTCAAAGCCGCTATAATGCGCAATTCAATTTGAGAGTAATCCGCCGCCAATAAAATGAAGTTCTCATTTCTTGGGATAAACGCTTTTCGCACTTGACGTCCACGTTCGGTGCGAATTGGAATATTTTGGAGGTTCGGATTGTTGCTGCTCAAACGTCCAGTAGCGGCAACGGTTTGCATATAATCGGTATGGACACGACCTGTAGAAGGTTCCACCTGAGTTGGCAGGGCATCGACATAGGTGCTTTTGAGTTTTGCGAGTCCGCGATATTCTAAAATATGCTGAATAATGTCGTGATCTTTGGCTAGAAGTGATAAAATATCTTCACCCGTGGCATATTGTCCTGTTTTCGTTTTTTTAGGTTTATCGACCAATTTAAGTTTGTCAAATAAAATCTCACCCAACTGTTTTGGAGAGGCAATATTAAATTCTTCGCCAGCTTCCTTAAATATATTGGCTTCTAAGGTTTTGATGTCATTATCTAATTTTTCAGATAGGGAATTCAGGAATTGCTCATCTAAATTGATGCCTTCCAATTCCATATCGGCAAGTACGCGCAACAACGGAATTTCAATGTCATCAAATAACTTTTGGATATTGGCTTCGCCTAATTCCTTTTCAAAATGCTCTTTGAGCTGTAAGGTGATATCGGCATCTTCAACTGCATATTCGGTTTGTTTTTCCAATGGAATATCCCGCATGTTGAGTTGGCTTTTGCCTTTTTTGCCAAGGAGTGCATCAATTGGAATTGGTGTGTAATTCAGATAGGTTTCTGCCAAAATATCCATATTATGACGCATATCTGGATTGATGAGGTAATGTGCCAACATGGTGTCAAACAATTTGCCTTTAACCTGAATGTTGTATTTATGAAGTACTTTGATGTCATATTTTAAGTTCTGGCCTACTTTTTCAATAGCCTCACTTTCAAAAAACGGACGTAACTGCTCAATCAGTTCTTGTGCTTCTTTTTTATCTTCAGGAAATGGCAGATAAAATCCTTTTCCGACTTCCCAAGAAAAAGCAATTCCCACCAATTCAGCAGTGATTGGATCTAGACCTGTAGTTTCCGTGTCAAAGCAAACACTGGTTTGTTTCATTAAATTTTGAAGGAACAATTTCGTGGCCATCCCACTCGCGACACTTTGGTAAAAATGTGAGGTCGTTTCTGAAGTGGTACGAATATGCGCATCGGCAGTTGGTGCCGTAGAATCTTCATTCACATCGCCACCAAATAAGGAAAATTGTCCCAATCCTGCAGATTTTACTTCTGTAGGCTTTGTTTTGGCTTCTGTACTTGTGGAGGCGTTCGAGGCGCTGAGCGCATCTGGTGCAAAGGTTTTAATGAAATTATCCGTTAGACGTCTAAATTCCAATTCCTGAAATATGTTGGTGACGGCTTCAATGTCAGGATGTGACATTTCAAAGTCGGTTTCACAAAACTTAACGGGCACATCGAGCATAATGGTGGCCAAAGTCTTTGATAGCATGCCCAGTTCTTTATTGGCTTCAATATTCTCTTTCATCTTTCCTTTGAGCTCATGGGTATTGGCCAAAAGGTTTTCCATGCTGCCGTATTCCTTCATGAATTTTTTAGCTGTTTTTTCGCCAACACCTGGCAATCCTGGGATGTTGTCTGATGAATCGCCCATCATTCCCAAGAAATCGATGACTTGGAGCGGATGATCGACTTCGAATTTTTTCTTTACTTCTTCAACACCCCAAGTTTCATAACCACCGCCAAATGATTTTGGTCGGTACATGAAGGTGTTTTCAGTAACCAATTGTGCAAAATCCTTGTCTGGCGTGACCATATAGGTTTTGTAGCCTTGTGCTTCGGCTTGTCTGGATAGGGTTCCAATCACATCGTCCGCTTCATAGCCATCTTTGACCATGATCGGGATGTGCATGGCGCGGAGGATGTTTTGAATATGTGGAATCGCAGTTTTGATCCCTTCAGGGGTTTCGTCGCGGTTGGCTTTGTAGGCTTCAAACATTTCCACCCGATCCACACTGCCGCCTTTGTCAAAGCACACTGCCAAATGATCTGGGCGTTCGCGCTTTATGACATCCAACAAAGAGTTCATAAACCCCATAATTGCAGAAGTGTCTTCTCCTTTGGAATTAATTTGTGGATTTTTTATAAAAGCATAATACCCTCTAAAAATTAGGGCGTAGGCATCGACTAAAAAAAGGCGTTTTTGTTCGGACATTGTTAGTTTTTTTGAAGTCGATAAAATTACAAAAGATAATTTGATTTGGGCACGGGGATACGGTTAATATGAAATTGGATGGGTGTTACGCGGAGTTGCACAGAGTCACACTGAGGGACACAGAGATTTTTTATCTGTGTGTCTCTATGTAATTATTTCTCGCAGAGCCGCGGAGATGCAAAGGTGATTACACTTGAAATTTTAGATTATTAAGTTGAGGTAATTCGTTATCATTGGTCTCCGTGAATCTCAGTGTAATTTCAGCGCAACTCCGTGTAAATATTCCTCGCAGAGTCGCGGAGACGCAAAGCTGTTTGTGCTTAAATTGTGGGTTGTTAAGTTATTATCATTTGTCTCCGTGAATGTCCGTGCAATTTCAGCGTATCTCCGTGTAAATATTCCTCGCAGAGACGCAAAGGCGCAAAGCTGTTTGTGCTTAAATTGTGGGTTGTTAATTTGTTACCATTTGTCTCCGTGTAATAATTTCTCCGTGAATCTCCGTGCAATTTCAGCGCAACTCCGTGTAATTTCTCTCTGTGTAATAACAAAGCAAATCCAAAAGCATGCCTCAGAAACCATCCAAAATAAAACAATCTGTCCTTTAATTAATTTCCAATATCCGTCCATGCATTCGTTGTATATTCGCCAAAAATTTCACTGTGAAACTACATATCAAATACATGGTTAGCAACCGCTGCAAAATAGCAGTAAAAAAAGTGTTGCGTAAGCTTGGGTTACACTTTGTAATAGTTGATTTAGGCGAGGTTGAACTCATGGAGAATATCTCGGCGGCACAGCGAAATCAATTAAGAATAGACCTGCTTGAATCTGGGTTTGAATTAATGGACGATAAGCGTGCCATCTTGATCGAGAGAATAAAAAATGTTATTATCGAAATGGTGCATCATTCCGATGAAATCATTAAAATGAACTTTTCAAATTATTTAAGTGAGAAATTAGACCAGGACTACATGTATATGTCAAACCTATTTTCTGAAGTGCAGGGAACGACCATTGAGCAATTTGTTATTGCCCACAAAACTGAAAGGATTAAGGAATTAATAATTTATGGGGAATTGAACATTACTGAGATCGCTTGGAAAATGAACTATAGTAGTGTTGCCCATTTATCAAATCAGTTTAAAAAAGTTACAGGACTTTCTCCTACCCATTTTAAAAAATTGAAAGAAAAGAAACGCAGTTCCTTAGAAGACATTTGAATTAAAAAGACAGTTAATGAATAATATAATTATTGAAGATTTCAATTATGCACGGAGTTTAATTGAAGCCAGCTTGGATCCGTTGGTTACAATAAATGCGGAAGGGAAAATCATGGACGTTAATGAAGCATTGATTAAAGTCACCGGTATCGGAAGGCAAAACTTGATCGGCACTGACTTTTCTTATTATTTTACAGATGCTAAAAAAGCAAAGGAAGGGTATCTTCAAGTCTTCAGAAATGGTTTTGTAAATGATTATCCATTGACGATAATGCATAAAAACGGCAATTTAACTGACGTTTCTTTTAATGCGTCTGAGTATAGGGACGATGCAGGAGAAGTCGTCGGAATTGTTATTGTCGCTCGTGATGTGACTGAGCAAAAAAGAATTGCCAAGGATTTGACGGAAGCAATGCTCTTTGCAGAAATGGCAACATTGATTGCAGAGGAAGCAAAAATGAAAGCTGACAAAGATAGGTTGATTGCGGAGGATGCCGTGAAAGCTAAACAGCAATTCCTGTCGAACATGAGCCATGAAATACGAACTCCAATGAATGCCATCATCGGGTTTGCGAAAGTGCTCCTTAAATCAGAACTCACAGAAAAACAAGAAGAATATCTCAACGCCATCAAAGTAAGTGGTGATGCCTTAATCGTGTTAATTAACGATATTCTGGACTTGGCAAAAGTGGATGCAGGAAAAATGACTTTTGAACAAATTCCTTTTAGAATGTCATCATCCATCGCGGCAATGCTCCATTTATACGGATCAAAAATCCAAGAAAGAAATTTGGAGCTGGTCAAAGTGTATGATGACAGAATTCCAGCAGTATTGATTGGCGATTCCTTGCGTTTGCACCAAATTATATCGAACTTAGTCAGTAATGCCGTTAAGTTTACAACAAAAGGAAAGATTACCATCAGCGTCAAATTACTGGATGAAAATGACCAAAGAGTAACGCTCGAATTTGCAGTGAGCGACACTGGAATTGGGATCCCAAATTCAAGAATAGATGCTATATTCGAAAACTTTCAACAGGCGTCCAGCAACACATCACGTATTTATGGCGGTACAGGTTTGGGACTTGCTATTGTTAAACAATTAGTGGAAGCTCAGGATGGAAGCATCAAAGTAATTAGTGAAATCGATAAAGGTTCTACCTTTAGTTTTATGTTGAGTTTTTACAAAACAGACGCAGATCCCGAAATGGAAAAGAAATTGACGGAATATGGTAAGGAAATGACCGATAAAAGAATCTTGGTGGTTGAAGATATTCCCCTTAATCAATTACTGATGAAAACTCTGTTGGATGATTTTGGATTCGAATGTGATATTGCTGGTAATGGACTAATTGCCATCGAAAAAATGAAGGCAACAGTTTACGACCTTATTTTAATGGACTTACAGATGCCAGAAATGAATGGGTTCGAAGCCACTGATTATATCCGTAATGTTATGGATTCCAGTATTCCCATCATTGCTTTAACAGCCGATGTCACAACTGTTGATTTGGCCAAATGCAAAGCAGTTGGAATGAATGATTACATCGCAAAACCCGTTGACGAAAGAGTATTATACAGTAAAATGATAGAGCTCATCAAGAAAAGCACCATTAAGGTCGCAGCCAAAAGGAGTGTGGTTGAGGAAGTGATAAAGATAAGATACACGGACCTGAGTTATTTAAGTACGCGTACTAAAGCGAACAAATTACTGATGGAAGAAATGATTTCATTGTATTTGGAGCAAACACCGCCTCTTATAAATGCCATGAAAGAGGCCTTGTCAAATAAGGATTGGCAAACATTACAAGATGCTGTCCATAAAATGATCCCTTCATTTTCAATAATGGGAATAAATCCTGACTTCGAAAACATCGCTAAAAGGATTCACGAGTATGCCAGTTCGCAACAAGAAGCTGAGGATATGGCAGAATTGGTATCGCAAATTGATAAAGTTTGTACGCAAGCCTGTGAGGAATTAATGGAAGAACTTTCCGCATTTAAAAAAATAAGCAATGAAGACTGATAAAATCAAACTATTTCTGGTGGATGATGATGCGTTATACCTAAAATCATTGGAAATTGATTTTTTGGAAAGCGCAGATTTTGATATTCACACCTTTCCTACTGGAGAACTCTGTATCGCCAATTTATCAAAAAATCCAGATGTTATTGTTTTAGACTATCATTTGGACGGCATTGACAAAGATGCTATCAATGGTCTGGAAACCTTGGATAAAATAAAAGAATTCAATCCTAATATGCCAGTTCTAATGCTTTCTTCCCAAGATAAGATTGAGGTGGCCGTAGAATGTATGCATCACAAGGCAGCCGATTATATTGTAAAAAGTGAAACTGCTTTTTTACGTCTAAAAAAGACAATTACCGAAGTTTTGCTGTTTAACAAGATGGAAAAAGAATTGAAGTGGTATATGGATCGGATGTAATCTAATCATTTGGTTATGGTAAATAGAGCGATATGCATCTTCGGAAGTGCATCGCTCTTTTTTACATCCAAACAAATTGGTTCTATTAATTGAATGTAAAAAGAGATGTCCCTTGAATTAGGTTCCAAACCATGATAATTTGGACAGTCTTGTCTTTTCTCCAATAATAGAAATCAGATAATCTAACAAAACTTAATGCCCATTTCACTTAAGGGTCAACATAATACAAGGTAAGCCTATTCTTGGATATTTGATTCGCCTTTCTGACAAATAAAGCCTCACATTCATGTGTCAGCCACTGCAAAGATGGATGTTGTCAATCAGTCAACATGGAAATTATGCAACTAATTGAATAATTACGTAACACTTCAAGGTCATTAAAAAATCACCTTTGCAGTGTAATGCGTAATCACTATTGATATATGGACCTAACTGAAAACAATAAATCTTGGAGTGCTAAGAAAAGTAAGCTCAATTTAAAACTTGCTGAACTGACCGATCATAATTTATTATTTGTAAAGGGAAAGAATGACGTAATGATTGCAAGACTGCAAATAATCCTTGGCAAAACAGCAGACGAAATGGATGAAATCTTAAAGAATCTATAAGTTGTGATTTTACAAGGTCAAGAAAAACTAAATTATTATTAACAAATTCTTCAATATGCCATTGACAATCTTGTCATGCATGATTAAAAAGCTGTATAAACAGCACTCTCAATTAACTCTAATTCCAATGAAAAATGAAAATTAAATACTCTATTCTATCCTTTGCCATTCTATTTATTGTAATGGTATCTGGATGCTCCAGTGACGATTTTGAAGCTGAAGTAGGCCTCTGTCCAGAAGTTACAACAACAAATCCCGAAAATGGCGCTATCGATGTGCCATTAGATCAAACCATTACGGTTTTATTCAACAAGGATATGAATCCGGCAACTTTTAATGGCGCCAGTTTCTTTATAAATGGAGCGGGTACGGATCGTATTGCGGGCGAGGTTTCAATAAGTGGTGCTCTAGCAACATTTAAGCCAACAGCCCCTTTAAAAATGAACACCACTTATACAGGTACCGTTACCACATCTGTTAAGGATACAAAAGGTAATGCGTTGCAAGAAGACCATATTTTTACTTTTAGTACTGGACAAACTGTTCTCCCGATGGTTGCTTCCACGGATCCTGTTAATCTAGCTACTAACGTATTCCTTAACAAAACGATTACTGCAAGTTTTAATATGTTAATGGATCCCACAACTATTAATACCAGTACGTTCACTCTAACACAAGGCACAACTGCGGTTGTTGGCGCTGTTACATATTCAGGTCAAACCGTCTCTTTTGATCCTACTAATGACCTTACGAGTAATACTGAATATACTGCAACAATAACTACAGGAACCAAGAATACAGAAGGAACTGCTATAGAAGGTAATTATACTTGGAAATTTACCACCGGGACTAGTGTAGCCCCAAAAGTAGTTTCTACAGATCCTATTAATAATGCGACAGGAGTGCCACTTAATAAAGTGATCACTGCAAACTTTAGTGCGCCTATGGATCCCTTAACATTTAATACTGGGGTTTTCACATTAACCCAAGGAGCTACAGTTGTTGCTGGCACGGTATCATATTCAGGACAAACAGCTTCTTTTATGCCTACTAGCGCACTGTTGAGCGATACTGAATACACAGCAAAAATTACAACGGAAGCCAAAAACGTTCAAGGAATTGCTTTGGTTAGTGAATATACTTGGAAGTTTGTTACAGGAAATTCAGTTGGGCCGACGGTTGTTTCTAACGATCCCGAAGACAATGCAACAGGCGTTGAGCTAAATAAAATTATTTCAGCAGACTTTAGTGTAGCTATGGATCCAACCACAATAAATAGCAACTCATTTACATTGAAAAGTGGTGCAACGGTTATTGCAGGAAATCTAACTTATACTGGTGTAAGGCTAAGCTTCGAACCTACAAGTCCTTTAGTGGAAAACACAACCTATACTGCCACCATCACAACGGAGGCTAAAAGCACCACCGGTGTTTCATTAAGCAGTAATTACGAATGGACCTTTAAAACTTTGACGGCAAATACCGCAGCAATAGATCTTGGATCTGTTGGAAGATTTGGAATTTTTGCAGCCGTGGGTGTGAGTAACAATGCTGGATTTAGTGAAATCAAAGACTTGGATGTGGGGATTTCTCCAGGCTTAAGATCCTCTGTAACCGGATTTCCACCGGCAGTAATAATAAATGGAGCCATTTACGCTTCCGATGATGCTACACCAGTGCCAGCAATGCTAATTCAGGCTAAAGCTGATTTAACAGCTGCCTATTTAGCTGCTGCAGGAGCAACTGTTCCAGCGCCTGCCACAGTATCAGGAGATCAAGGAGGTCTAACGTTAGCGCCTGGTATCTATAAATCAACATCTACGCTTTTAATTCAAAATGGCGATTTAACACTTGATGCACAAGGAGATCCTAATGCAACTTGGATCTTCCAAGTAGCTTCCAGTTTTACTACAATAGGTGGTGCTGGTGGAAATATAATCCTAGCAGGTGGAGCCAAAGCTAAAAATATCTTTTGGCAAGTTGGTAGCTCAGCTACTGTTGGTGACTATACCATTTTTAAAGGAAATATTTTAGCCTTAACCTCTGTCACAATGAATTCACACGCAGTGGCAGAAGGAAGAATGTTATGTATCAATGGATCTATTGTAATGACTGATACAAATGTTATTGCTAAACCAGCTAACTAATTATAAAGCTTAATAAAACTAAATTTCAAAACATGAATAATAAAATTAATCTAAACAAGGGGTCGCTATTTGCGCGATCCCTTTATATAAAGGGCCTTATTTTAAGTGCTTTAATTATCGTCGGAATTCAAGGAGCAGTTCAGGCACAAGAGAACCAATATTCTGCACCTTCGTGGTATTTTGGAGTGGCAGGTGGGGCTAACTTTAATTTCTTTGACGGTTCAACCAATCAGTTGTCTTCATCTTTAACACCTCCGGCGGTTTTCAATAAAGGAAATGGTATCGGACTGTTTATTGCTCCTAGTATTGAATATTACAAGCCTAATACGAGATTCGGATTTATTTTACAGGCAGGGTATGACAGCAGAAAAGGAGACTTCGATCAAGTTCTTACCGATTGTAACTGTCCGGCTGATTTGTCAGCGGATCTCAGCTATATTACTGTAGAACCTAGTTTGCGTTTTGCGCCATTCAAGTCTAATTTATATCTCTATGCGGGACCTCGGGTTGCTTTTGTCCAAAACAAATCCTATACTTATCAATTAGGAGTTAATCCAAGTTTCCCTAATCAAGTTAAGCCTGAAGCCGATGAAGGCGATTTTAATGAAGTGAAAGGAACAATAATTTCCGGCCAAATTGGAGCAGGATATGATATTCCACTCTCTTCTAAAGGTAATAAGACACAATTTGTGATGTCACCTTTTGTAGCTTTTCATCCATATTTTGGACAAACACCACGCTCCATTGAAACTTGGAATGTAACTACAATAAGAGCAGGTGTTGTATTAAAATTAGGGGTTGGAAGTAAAATTTTGCCACTTGAAGAGGAAGTTGTTGAACCAATCGTGCCTAAAGTGGTGTTTACCGTGGATTCTCCCAAAAATGTACCCGGAAGGCTAAGCATTGCCGAGAGCTTCCCATTGCTTAACTATATTTATTTTGACCAAGGATCTACAGCGATCTCAAACCGCTATGTATTGTTGGATAAAAGTCAAGTAAAAGATTTTAAAGAAGATCAGGTTGAAGTGCTAGCACCAAGTTCAAAAATATCAAGTCGTTCAGAACGCGTAATGACCGTTTATTATAATATTTTAAATATTCTTGGTGACCGTATGGAGGAAAACCCAAGCACCACCATCACTTTGGTTGGATCTTCAGAAAATGGATCTCCAGATGGAAAACTTATGGCAGAGTCTGTTAAAAAATATTTAGTAGACGTATTTGAAATTAATGGCAACAGAATTGCTATTGAAGGAAGGAATAAACCGAAAACCGCAGGAGAACAAGGAGCTTCACAAGAGTTAATTATTCTTCGTGAAAGTGGAGATAGAAGAGTTTCTGTTGAAAGTAGCTCTCCTGAATTGTTAATGGAATTTCAGAATGGTCCTAACGCCGCTTTGAAACCTGTAAAGATTGTAGGAGTACAAGATGCGCCAATCTCCAGTTATGTCACTTTTAAAGTTGACGGAGCAGATGAAGCATTTAGCACCTGGAGCATTGAAGTTACAGATGAAAATGGAATTGTACAAAATTTCGGACCTTATACTGAAGATGAAGTTAAAATTTCTGGAAATAATATTTTAGGAACAAAACCTGAAGGAGATTACAAAGTGAAAATGATTGGTACTAACAAAGTAGGTGAGATTGTAACTCAAGAATCTAATGTGCATATTGTAGCTTGGACTCCTTCCAAGATTGAAGAAGGCATCAGATTTAGTATCGTATATGAGTTTGACTCTGCAGAAGCGATTGCTATGTATAATACATATCTTGCTGAAATTGTTGCGCCTAAAATTCCTGCCAACGCAAAAGTGATTATCCACGGGCATACTGATATTATTGGTGAAGATGCTTATAATAAAAACTTATCTGTACAGAGAGCTAATAATGTTCAAACCACTTTAAAAAACAGTTTGAGAAAACTAGGTACTACAGGAGTTAAATTTGAAGTAGATGGCATGGGTGAAAATGAAAATGCAGCGCCTTTTGGAAATAAACTTCCAGAAGAAAGAGCTTATAACAGAACTGTGATTATTGATATTATTCCTAACAACAAATAAGGAGTTCATTTAATCGCATAAAGCATAAATATAGTCAGTATCAAAGGATAGGGTTTCAAACCCTGTCCTTTTTTCGTTGAGGTTATTCCCATCTCGAAATACCAGACTCATGAAGCCTTGGTTTTTGTCGAGGTTAACCGATTACAATAAATAAAAAAAAAGAGGCATTTCAATTAAGAAGTGCCTCGGTTTTTTAATATGAAATTCGGTTTCTTTATAAACCTTATTTTAACAAGATATTATTTCCTTAACCTTGATTTGCAAGCTTTTTCTGTAGGCTTTGATGCTGATCAGGTCGTTACTTTTTTTATAGCTTAAGCTGGTCACTTCAGTTTTGGTAAGCGCCATGGAAGTGCTTTGATCTTGAGCGTCACTTTGAGTAAGACTATTCAATGTAATTGGTACATTCTGTTTTTCAGTATCATTAGAAGTATTTTGACCAAAAGTTAAAACGGGTAAAGTGATTAGAACGATAAGGATTAAAATTTTCTTCATGACAATAATTGAATGTTGATTTATTATTACATAAAGAAACAACACAACTTCAGTTCAATAGAATAAATTAGATATAGAACATCGATAAACGGTTAATATGAATTACGACTCAAAAAACACCGATGAAATACATGAATATTGCTTGCGACCCAATAAACACGCTTACGGCTAATGACGAAATATCCGGACAATGAGTTCATTGAGACCTTCGGTCGATAAACTGGAAATGGGTATGGGGTTGGAAATTCGTGATATTAGATTGTTGTCAAGATGTGGAAAGGAAGGAAGTGTTGCTCATAAGAACGGGTAAAAGAAGTTCTTATCTAAAAATGTAAATCCATCAATATTAGATACAGATCTTAGGAAGGTCCATAAAGCGTAGGGAACGCTAAATTTTCCGAAGTTCAAGGTCCAAGGTAAATAGTTTTAGCCTTGAACCTGTCCTTCCGTTCAGGAGGGTACACGAATGGTTTTTAGTTTTAAAGCCCCTGCGGATGTAACACTGCGACTGAAGACTGTCTACTGAGTACTGCCTACTGAGGACTGCCAACTGCAGACTGAACATTAATCTCATCCACAAAGATCCAGCTCTTTCCATAGGACTTGTAACCCGAATGCCAAGTTGGAAGTCGGCCTAGTTTCTTTGCCACAAGCTTAACGAATTTTGCGTTTTTATCTTTTAAGTCGAAAGTAATGGTTGTTGTTCGTGCTTCTTCCGATCGTTTTGTTGCGTTTGTGTTTTGTCTTCCGACTAATTGAAAGCTTTTATTGTCAGTCGAAATATAGCAGAACACTTCTGTTGGATAAAATATGAAAGCGCGTTGGTCCTGCAAAAAGTTGACACTAACCGCGTGGATGGGTTGCTCTTCGCCCAAATCAACGATGGCTTCAACATCTTTATCTTCATAGCCTTGCCAAGAGCCTGACCTAAAGTCTTTTGAACCTTTAATTCCGTCAATTAAAGCATTGGGTCCGCCGGCGCTGTATTGGTTGGCGTATGTAGTTTTGAGAATGATGCTTATGTTAGGATCTATCTTGTAAAACTCAGTGGCAATCATAGCGCTTTTTACATCATCTTTTTCTGAATACACCTTTAAGAACGAGGGTTCAGAAATGATAAATGGTTTTTCGTATTTGGTATAAATCGAATCATTTAAAGTGTAGAAAATATCGGTTTCTTTTTGGGCATTTTCTAAAACCACTTCCGTTTCGCCTCTAAATGCGATGTCGCCTTTGGCTATAAATGGAACGGGAACTATTTTAAACTTGTCAATCGATGTGACGGGGACTTCATCGTCATCGGTAGCCCAATCAGATGGGGAGTTGGTCATGAAAAACTCCAAAATACCCCCCGATAGAATGTCTTTTGAAGAAATATAGCTTTGTTTCAATTTCGATCCGTTGAGTCTCACATAATCAATGTATTTGTTTTCATTAGAAAGGTCAAATGCTTTGATAGTAAAGTTTTTTCCGTTTTCAAGATTGATGGTCGCCTTATCAAATAAGGGCGTTCCGATGATGTATTGATCGGCACCTGGTGTTACTGGATAAAAACCCATGGCCGAAAACACATACCACGCACTCATTTGTCCGCAATCCTCATTTCCTGCAATGCCGTCGGGCGCATTTTTATAGAGTTCGGTCAGGATTTGATGGACTTTCTCTTGTGTTTTATAGGGTTTGTTGACAAAGTTATAGAGATAGGCCATATGATGACTCGGTTCATTGCCGTGTGCATATTGACCAATAAGTCCTGTGATGTCTTGCATAGCACGTCCAGAAGTGTTGTTCTTAGCTGTAAACAAGGTGTCCAATTGTGCTTCCAGAATTTCTTTTCCGCCCATCAAGTCAATTAATCCTGACATGTCTTGTGGCACATAAAAACTATATTGCCAAGCGTTTGCTTCGGTGTAATTAAAATTGACCTCATAGGGATCAAAAGGAGCGAACCAGGTGTTTCTGGTACGACCTCTCATAAATTTGGTTTCGGGATCAAAAACGTTCTTGTAATTTTGAGCGCGTTTGATATAGGTTTCATAGTCGTCTTGCTTATTCAAGGCATAGGCCATT